>CADBMG010000054.1 GCA_902795745.1 uncultured Pseudomonadota bacterium | reverse complement strand
TGGGCAAAACTACGCTGATAACCTTCCGGTACAAATAGCGGATCATAACCAAAACCTTCTTGTCCCTTCATTTTGTGTTCCGCAATATGACCTTCTACACGCCCTTCGAACAACTCATAATGCCCATCGGGAAAACTCAGCGATATAACACAACTGAAATGTGCCTTACGACTCTTGTCTGGACTGTTTGCCATTTCCAAAAGCAACTTATCCATACCTTTATCAAAATCACGATTAGGTGCATAGCGAGCCGAATAAACTCCGGGTGCGCCGCCAAGAGCTTCAACACATAAGCCCGAATCATCAGCAATACAAGCAATTCCCGTGGCTTTGGCAATTGTCTGCGATTTTAAAAGTGAATTTTCGGCAAAAGTTGTTCCGGTTTCTTCTATATCGGGCAAATCCATATCCAATGCTGATTTTACAGCAATGCCGAATGGCTCCAACATTTGTTTTATCTCAGCGATTTTCCCTTTATTGTGGCTGGCAAATACAAGTTCTTTTATCATATCAGTCTGCTACTCCCAAAACCTTTTTTTGTGCACATATAATTTGATGTATGCCTTTTTTAGCCAAACAAAACAGCTCATTAAACTCATTTTCATTAAATGTTGCCCCTTCGGCTGTTGCTTGAATTTCCACAATTCTACCGCTTTCGGTAAGAATAAAATTGGTATCAGCATCGGCATGAGAATCCTCAGCATAATCCAAATCAAGTACCGGTTCTCCGTCGATAATTCCACAAGATACCGCCGCCACAAACTCTTGTACCGGACTACGCGGTAATTTTCCCTCATTAACGAGCTTTTGCATTGCTAAATATAGTGCAACAAAACCTCCGGAAACGGAAGCAGTACGCGTTCCTCCGTCAGCTTGCAAAACATCACAATCAATGTGCACATTAAAACCTGCTAAGGCATTTAGATTAAGTGCCGCACGTAAAGAACGTCCGATAAGACGCTGAATTTCCTGTGAACGTGCAGCAACTCCCTTAGTTTCTCTCTGCACACGCGTTTGGGTAGAGCGAGGTAATAAAGCATATTCGGCTGTCAACCAACCCTTGTTTTGCCCCTCCAACCATGTCGGAATTTGCGTATCAACAGATGCTGTGCACAAAACGTGCGTATTACCGACCTTAATCAAACACGAACCTTCGGCATAAAGATTCACGTCGGTAATTATCTCAAGCGGTCGCATCATTTCTGCCGTACGAGAACTATGGCGCATTACTGTTTCTCCTCTTGAATTGTTTCCTCTTCAATCTTGCGGATTTTAATTTGTTTCAGCTGATTGCGAATTCGTTTCATAATAGTATATTCAAATCCGTCAAACACAAATTTCTGCCCCTCTTCCGGTATGCTTTCCGTCATATCCAACAAATATCCAGCTATTGTTACAACATTATCATCATTAATATTCCAATTAAACATACGATTTAAGTCGCGAATCGGAGTTTGTCCATCCACAATATAATAACCTCCGGAAGTCTGCCTTACCGTCATCTGACTTTTATCGGTTTCGTCCTCAATATTACCGACAATTTCCTCCAAAATATCTTCCAACGTTACAATTCCTTCCAACGTACCATATTCATCAACCACCAAAGCGAAATGTTCTCTACGTTTTTGGAAAGCTTGCAGTTGTTGAAGCAGAGTCGTTGTTTCCGGAATGAACCATGGTTCCAAAAGCATATCCTCAATTTTCAGCGAATCGAGTCTGTCTTTATTTTGCAAACACGTCTTCAAAAAGCTCTTTACCATAATAATACCTATTATATTATCCGGCTTTTCGCGATAGACAGGAATCCGTGAAAAACGGCTGTTACGTACTTTTGAAATAATTTCGTTCATCGGTAAATCAATATCGACTGCATAGATATTCTGACGGTGGTTCATTACATCATAAACCGTAATTTCCGATAAATCGAAAATACTTTTCAGCATTTCTTTTTCTCGTTTGATTTCATTACCCTGATACAAATCAATCGCCCCGCGAATCTCCGCAATATCAATATCTCCGGAGTTTGTTTCTTTTATACCGAACAATTTGAATGACCAATGCACAACCTTTTGCAAAACATAAACCACCGGAGTGAACAACCACATACAGAATTTAATGATAGGGGCAATACGCAATGCGGTTTTATTACTATTCTCTACGGCATAACTTTTTGGTAACATATCTCCGTATATCAAAAGCATAAAAGTCATAATCAATGTTGCATAAGCCACACCTTCGGCTCCAAAAGTATCTACCAACAATTTTGTGGCAAGAGCTGTTCCCAAAGTATTACAAACGTTGTTTCCTATAAGGGTTGTAATAACGGCACGACTACGATTAGATAGTATTTTCAACATCATACCTGCATGACTGTTGTGTTCATTTTTTTCCAAATCAGCCATATATGCTTCCGAGGCTCCGGTCATTGCACTTTCCGCACATGAAAAAAAACTCGATAGCGACAAGGCTACGCAAATACATACAATTGTTATAACGGTAGTAATCATTGTTGTTCCTGTTGTTGATATTTAAATTGTCTTTTGGTATCGCCATACTGAGAATGGCGGTAATAATTATTGATGGCAGATAAAACTCGGCGTACTGTATTTTCAACTCTCTCATCGCGAGTTTCAACGACAATATCTGCTTCTGAATAAAACGGATATTCTTCGGTTATATATTCACCGAGCTTTTGCTTAACAGTATCATTGTCTCCCAGTAAAAAAGGACGACGTGTCCTGCCGGCAGTGCGATGATACAGCGTATCTATATCTGCTTTGAGCCATATGGTCAACGCATGTTCTTTAGCTAGTTTGCGAGTTTGCTCTGCTACAAATGAGCCCCCGCCCGAGGCAAGAACACAAGGAGCACCTTGCAACAAGCGTTTCATAACTCTTTCTTCTCCGGCGCGATATTCCTTTTCACCGAAACACTTTAAGACATCCACAAGTGATAACCCGGCTGCTTTTTCAATTTCGGAATCTCCGTCAACAAACGGCAGTGACAGCTTACGCGCCAAGCGTTTTCCCACACTTGTTTTACCGCTTCCCATCAATCCGACCAGTAAAATTATCTTATCTTTTGGCATTTTTTCATAAATTCTATGTTTATTATCTTTCTTCACAGTTGACCTTAGAATATAACCTTGTTAATATATAATCAACAGATTTTTAACATATAATAAAAGGATTTTCAAATGCGCAACCAATTTAAGCGTCAAAACAATACAAAAATTATCGTATATGCTATTGCCATTGCCGTTATATTAGGTTTGGGAATTTTTGTAATGCAAGATATTCAAGTACCGGTAGAACATATAACTCAACAAGTAGAAGTGAATTTGGAAAAATAAATGGTCGGATACGAAATACAAGATTTTTTGGCAATGATGTCAGCTGAGAAGGGAGCATCTCCGCGAACAATAGAAGCCTATGAACGTGATTTAACACAGTTTTTGGCATTCGGTAATTTTAATGATATTCGCGAAATAACAAAGCAACGAATCGAAGATTTTATGATGCATCTGAACGATCGTTCGTATGCACAAAAAAGTATCGCTCGAAAACTTTCTGCCGTCAAAGAATTTTGCAGATTTTTGTATTCCGAGCATATATTACCGGAAAATCCGTCTTTGAATGTACTTACTCCTAAACAGGAAAAACCTCTTCCTAAATTTCTAAGTACAAATGAAATTAACAGTCTGATTAAAGCGGCAAATGATAAAAACGACTATCGTTGGCGTCGCATTGCCGTTATGATTGAGCTGATGTATGCAACAGGTTTGCGTGTTTCCGAATTGGTAGCCTTACCTATTAATGCCATTAATCATAAAAAGGGCATCATAACGATTTTAGGCAAAGGTAGTAAAGAACGTATAGTTCCTATTGCCGAACATACTTTGCAATCAGTGCGCAGTTATTTACCTCAGCGAGATGAGTTCATTCATATCGGTGGAAGATCTGACTGGCTGTTTCCGTCTATGCGTTCGTATGACGGTCATTTGACACGCGATTCTTTTTATAAAGACATTAAAGCATTGGCAATTGAATGCGGAATTAATCCGGTTACGGTTTCACCACACGTTTTTCGCCACTCTTTTGCCTCTCATTTATTAAACAATAATGCCGACTTACGTTCGGTACAAAAAATGCTCGGGCACGAAAATATTACAACAACGGAAATATATACTCATTTGACAACTCAAAAATTACAGAAAACCGTATGTAAGCAGCATCCGTTAAGCCAATACGTTCCCGATGCGGAGCGCTAAATGGGATCTGGCATAAAAATCAATCAGGAGCATACATTGCATGATTTGACGGGAATCGCGCATGCGGTTATGCCTTTGGCAAAGCAACTTTTGGGAAAACGAGGCTTTTTTTTGGTGGATTTATTGACCTCATGGCAGCAAATAGTTGGTGA
>CADBMG010000053.1 GCA_902795745.1 uncultured Pseudomonadota bacterium | reverse complement strand
GTCTCCTAACGTATTGTTGACTGCTGCAATATTGGCATTAATTGACTGATCAGAACTTACGTTGTTAAACTTGGCTGCATCAATCTGAGCTGATGTACCGATATTACTGTTAATTTGACCCAAAGCGTTAGTAATCGATGAAACTTCCAATGTACCGTAACCAACTTCGGTTGTTGTATCAGCTGCTGCAAAGTCTGTACGAATTTGTGTGTCTGCTGCTTCTCGTAAAGCTTTTTATAAGAAGTTGGAAGTAAATGTCGTTTTCTATGCTTAAAATTGTATTTTTTTGACGTTCATTTGTCTAAAAAATGCACTAAAATTAATTGGTCGGAGCAAATCTTAAAACAGTGTTTTGTATTGTTATATTTTTCGTAATAGTAGAATTAAATATTTTCATACACTTAAAAGTATAAAAATTATTCTTTTCGAGATTGTATCGTTTCGTTAGCGTGAGCATCTTCGGACGTTAGTCCGATACAACCACATTCCGTGTGGAGATTCTTACGTCGCTTTGCTCCTCAAAATGACATTATCTCATGTAATTACGAGCGAACATTGTGGGTGTGGCAATTTCGAACGTATAATGAGTCTTGTCTTATCCGGCTTTATAAGTACGAATCATTTCATCACGCTCAAATAGATATAATAGTGTGCGCAAGGATTGACCGCGTGGTGAGCTTAAATTCGGGTCTTGATTGAGAATAAAAGCGGCATCTTTGGTTGCTGTTAGCAGTAAATCGCCGTGTGCACTCAGATTTGCCAAGCGAAAGTTGTTAAATCCCGATTGTTTTCTTCCCAGAATTTCACCGCCTCCACGCAATTTTAAATCTTCTTCGGCGATTAAAAAACCGTCTTCTGTTTGTTTCATGGTGTTTAGTCGTTGACGAGAAATCTCACTTAACGGAAAACCATACATTAAAATGCAAATGGAGGCTTCTTGACCACGTTTGATGCGTCCGCGCAATTGGTGTAATTGCGCCAATCCGAAACGTTCGGCGTGTTCTACAATCATAATCGTGGCTGCCGGAATATTAACCCCAACCTCAATAACGGTTGTAGAAACAAGTAATTTGATTTTACCGTTCTTAAAATCTTCCATTACGGCATTTTTTTCACTTTCTTTCATTTTACCGTGCACCAAGCCAACCTGACTGCCAAAATGCTTTTGCAGATTTTCATAACGTTCGGTTGCTGCCGATAAATCAATTTTTTCTGATTCTTCTACTAATGGGCAAACCCAGTAGGCTTGTGTTCCGGAGGCAATTTTTCGTTGTAAAGCATCAACAACGGCATGGATTTTGCTTAATGGCATAACAGTTGTTGTTGTCGGCTTACGTCCGGCGGGAAGTTCATCAATTTTTGAATATTCCATATCGCCGTATTGTGTTAAAACCAAAGTTCTCGGAATTGGCGTTGCCGTCATTACAAGCACATCACAGTCTTTACCTTTTTGCGATAAATTTAATCTCTGCCGAACGCCAAAACGGTGTTGTTCATCAATGATAACATAGGCCAAATCCTTAAAAGCAACATCGTCGGTAAAAAGAGCATGCGTGCCGATTAAAATATCAATTTCTCCGTTTTTAAGGGATTCTAAAATCTGTTTTCGGGCTTTCCCTTTGACATTGCCGGTTAATAATGCCGTTCTAACCCCAATGATTGAACACAAATCATTCATTGAATCGGCGTGTTGTTGTGCTAAAATTTCCGTCGGAGCCATAATCGCCGCTTGCGTGCCACATTCTACGGCATTCAGCATTGTAATTAAAGCTACTATGGTTTTACCGCTGCCAACATCTCCTTGTAAAAGTCGCGACATTTTGTAATTTGCCGCCATATCACTTTCAATTTCGGCAATTACACGTTTTTGAGCATCAGTTAAAGAAAACGGTAGATAAGAAAGTAGTTTTTGCCGCAAATGTCCGTCACCGCACAATGTTCGTCCTTTTTGTTTTTTTAGGCGACCACGAACAATGGCCAAGGATAGCTGATTGGCTAATAATTCATCATAGGCTAGGCGTTGTCGGGCTGGAGAATTTGGTTCTAAATCTATTATATTTTGTGGATGATGTACTTGCCACAAAGCAGAATGAAAATCAGTCCAGCCTTTTGAGCGTAGCATCTTTTCATCAACCCATTCGGCTATTTGTGGAACATTGCGTTGTGCTTGTAACATCAGTTTGTTGAGCATTTTGTTGGTAACACCAGCTGTCAAAGGATAAACAGTCTCAATTTGAGGCATTTGTTCCGGAAATGAAGCGTCAACTGTGTATTCAGGATGTGGCATTTGTAAAGCGTTGTTAAAAATTTCAATTTTACCGCTAATAATCCTTTCTGCACCAACGGGATATTGTTTGGTTAAGCTATCTCCGTATGTTTTGAAAAAAATTAAAGTTAATTGTTCAGACTCGTCTTCAACTATAATGCGATACGGTTGTTTTTTGGTTTTGGGTACCACATGTTCAATGACACGCACTTTTCCTGTCCATATTTGTCCGTTGTGAGCTTGAATTAACGGAATGCCACAGCGGCGGTCAATGTAGCCGGAAGGCAGATGCCACAATAGGTCAATAACTTTTGTACCGCAGAGGTTTCCCACCAATTGCATATAACGCTGTCCAACTCCGGTAAGCGTATCAATAGGGGAAAATAGCGGGTATAAAATACTTGGGCGCATTGTTAATTTATCTTTATTTTTGTTGCCATATTGTCATTATTGTATATATTCAAGTCAGATTTGTAAACAAGAAAGCACGAATTATGCAAAGAGATATAGATCAGTGGAAAAATATAACGTTGAGTAATGTTTGTGACGGTTATGAAGCTTTCGTATTACAAAAACTGTTACAAACGAAGCAATCAATTATTTTTATTGCCGACGGTGGTGTACATTTAACACAAATTGCGGCAATGTTGCGTTATATTGAACCTACTGTTAAAGTGCTTGAATTTCCGGCTTGGGATACCGTACCGTATGATCGAGTTTCTCCCAATGGTGAAATTGTGGCGAAGAGAGTGGAAACACTTTCTCAAATAGTGTTTAACGATAACAAACAACAGACAGTTGTAATAACAAGCGTTGGTGCTATTTTACAAAAATCAGCTCCGCAAAAAGTTTTCTTAAATGCTCATAAACACATAAAAGTGGGCGACACATTAAAGTTTGATAATTTTTTACATTATTTGGTTATTAATGGCTATACAAGAGTAGAGCAGGTTATGGAAGCCGGAGAATATGCGGTTAGAGGGGATATTATTGATATTTTTCCGTGTGGAAGCCAACAGCCGTTGAGAATAGATTTGTTTGATGAAGAAGTTGAAAAAATACGTACGTTTGATGTAGTTTCTCAGCGAACGATTGGTGAACTTAATGATTATACTTTTCAAGTTGCAAGTGAAATAGTGCTGGATAATAATTCAATTCGTTTGTTTAGGGAAAATTATCGTGAGGCATTCGGGGCAATGGGGATGCATGATGAAATGTACGAAGTTATATCGGAAGGTCATAAGTATCTGGGTATGGAAAATTGGTTGCCGTTATTTTATGGAGATGAATTACCCACACTTTTTGATTATATGCCAAATGCTTTGATTGTTGTTGGTAAAAATGTTGAAGACGCTGTTAAAGCAAAAATTGATGGAATACAAGATTACTTTTTGGCACGAATGGAAGCTCTTAATATTAAGAAAAAAAATGATGATGAGGGAATATATCGTCCACTGCTACCGGACAAGTTGTATTTGACAGAGCAAAAATTTAATGAAGAATTGAAGAATAGACAAGCAACTTATTTAACATCTATGTCTTTATCTCATAAGGCTGATGTTGTTGATATGAAAACTATTCCCGGGCGTGATTTTGCTCATTCTAAACAGGTTAGTACAGCAGCAATTTTTGATGAACTTAGCAATTATCTGGCTGAAAATGCAAATTTATGTCGCATTATTTGTTGTTATAGCAATGGATCTCGCGAGCGGTTACTCAGTATTATGTCTGAATATGGTATAAAAAATGTAACAGCCGTTGCATCGTGGTTAGAAGCATTATCAGTATGTAAACAGAAAAGAATTGCCGCTGTTATTGCAGATTTATCTCATGGTTTTAGAGATGGTCAATATTGTTTGATTTCGGAGCAAGATATATTAGGTGAACGTCAACATCGCAAAGTGCGCAAGATGACATCTAAGGATTTGATTGCAGATGTGTCGTCATTATCTGTAGGTGAATTGATTGTACATATAGAACATGGTATAGGGCGTTTTATAGGGTTGGAAAATATCGTGGCAGGAGGGGCTCCTCACGATTGTATAAAGATTTTGTATGCTCATGATGATAAATTATTTGTTCCGGTAGAAAATATAGACACTATTTCTCGATATGGTTCTGATGATGCCAATGTGCAATTGGATGTTTTGGGTGGAGTAGCTTGGCAAGCAAAAAAGGCAAAGGTTAGAAAAAAAATAAAAGATATTGCTGAAAAGTTAATAAGAGTAGCCGCAGAACGCCATCTGAAATCGGCAGAGAGTTATATTGCACCAAGTGGATTGTATGATGAGTTTTGTGCCAGATTTCCGTTTAATGAAACAGATGATCAGTTACAAGCCATAGGCGACGTTTTGCAAGATTTGTGCTCAGGCGAACCGATGGATAGGCTCATTTGCGGAGATGTAGGATTTGGTAAAACCGAAGTTGCTTTACGAGCGGCATTTACTGTTGCAATGAGCGGATCTCAGGTAGCATTGATTGTTCCGACAACATTGTTGGCTCGCCAGCATTTTATCAATTTCTATGAGAGAATGAATGGATTTCCCTTAAAAGTGCGAATGTTGTCACGTTTGACTACTGCAAAAGAAATGCAACAAACCAAAGAAGGACTGGCAGATGGGTCTGTTGATATTGTTATAGGTACACATGCATTATTGGCTAAAGATATTCAATTCAATAATCTTGGATTGTTGATTATTGACGAAGAACAACATTTCGGAGTGACACATAAAGAGCGTTTGAAATCTTTAAAATCCGATGTTCATGTTTTGACTTTGAGTGCAACTCCGATTCCTCGTACATTAGAATTATCTCTTACAGGTGTTAAACAATTGAGCATTATTGCAACTCCGCCAGTTGACCGTTTGGTCGCACGTACTTTTGTTATGCCATTTGATCGAGTTATGATAAAAGAAGCCATATATCGTGAAAAATTTCGCGGTGGTCAAACTTTTTTTGTATGTCCACGAGTTTCGGACATTGCTGAGATTGGTAAAATCTTAAATGATTTGGTTCCGGATATTAAAATAGCAATTGCTCATGGGCAAATGGGAGCAACACAATTGGAGGGAATTGTTGAGGATTTTGCAGATGGAAAATATGATGTTTTGCTTTCCACTACAATCATAGAATCAGGTATTGATATGCCGAATGTTAATACAATGATTGTATATCGTGCAGATATGTATGGCCTAGCGCAGTTATATCAGTTGCGAGGACGAATCGGTAGGTCAAAGGTGAGGGGATATTGTTATTTTACTGTTCCGCAAAAAAAGAAACTGAGTCAAATAGCAGAAAAACGTTTATCCATCCTACAAGCTCTTGATACTTTGGGGGCAGGTTTTTCTCTTGCCAGTCATGATATGGATATTCGCGGTTTTGGTAATGTTTTGGGAACAGAGCAATCAGGTCATATAAAGGATGTGGGAATATCACTGTATCACCATATGTTGGAAGAAGAAATTGCTCGCCAAAGAGCAGGACAAATGTCTGAAATTAATGATGTAGATAATTACGATTGGTCTCCTCAAATTACAACGGGTGTTCCATTGATGATTCCGGAAAATTATGTTAAAGACTTAGGTGTTAGATTGGGTTTATATCGCAGAATTGGAGCTTTGAAAAATATTAATGAATTGTTTGATATGCGAGAAGAACTTATTGATCGTTTCGGAGCAATACCGGTTGAAGTGGAAAATCTTCTGCAAACTATTGAAATTAAGCAATTGTGTTATGTAGCTAATGTGGCTAAAATTGATGCCGGAAGTAAAGGAATTCTACTGACTTTTCGTAATAATAAATTTGAGGCGGCAGATAAATTATTAGATTTGGTCTATAATTCATTTGGAGTATTAAAAATCAGACCTGATCAAAAATTGTTTTTTGAAAGGGATTTGTCGTCATATGAGACACGTATGCAGATGATAAAAAAATTAATTAATCAGTTGGTTGAATTGATTAATTAAATTTTCCATTGTTTTGCAAATTCAAATTTATCTATACCATTAATTGATAAAATTTTTTCATTTTGTAAAATTAAAGGCAACTCTACGGAAATGAAAGTACTTCGCTTATTCGCATTATCAACAAAGGCAGTGATATTACCTGATGCGGATAATATAAAACGTTTTGAGGCAATCGCCCATATTTTGAGTAATTCTTCAGGAGGGTTGTCATTACCTGTTTCCAATCCAAGTTCAATCAAAAGTCTGCCACATTCTGTATTATCCAGCATCTTTGCACTTGGATTGTTTTTCATGTATTCCAATGCATTTTGCTTATTTTTAGGTGTCTTTTGATAGCTTATACTGTATAATACGACACTATCTTTTGGTGTGGATACGTCCGCCGTTTCGGCGATAGTATAAGCTATATCCAGTTTATTTTTCATTTGTTTCTGCAGTTTTACGACGTCTGGTAACATTTCTACGCTTAGGTTTTGCTTCTACATCGATGTTTTCGGGTGCAGATTGTCCTTCTGAAACACCTGCTTTTTCTTGTGTTGAAGTAATTTCTTGATTTACTGTCTCTGCATTTTCAGAAACAGTTACAAGTGTGAAGCGACGACGTTTTTTTGTTGGTTTTGGTGTTTCAGGAGTATCTGTTTCTTGTAAATTTACCGAGTTATTATCAATAGTTTGATCAGCAGCTTCCGTTTCCACCAAACTATTTTCGCAGAGTTGTTTATTTTCGTCATTCTCCGCTTCATTACTTTCGCTATTACGTAATTCTCTTTGCTGGTTTTTACGTTCGTTTATTTCCGTTACTATTTTACGATAATGCTCCGCATATTGGCGAAATACTTCCATTTCAACGTAATTGCCGTTGCTATGAGCTTCTTTTGCCAACTCATTATATTTTTTGATTAGCTCAAGAGCTGTGCCACAAAATTTACCGGCAGTACACACGCTGTCGAATTTGTAATTTAGCGAATAAATACTGTTACTACCGTTATTGTTACGAAATTTACCGTTATTAATTTTTCTCATATAAAAACAAAAAAAAAAAATAGCCTTT
>CADBMG010000052.1 GCA_902795745.1 uncultured Pseudomonadota bacterium | reverse complement strand
TATATTGACAAATAGAAAAAAATATCACATAATGTGTATTATCTACTTGATTTTCCGTAATAATATATTGATTTTTGTTTATTAATCTGCGTTTTTGCGGTTTTAAATTTTTATTTGTCATATTTTGATATCTTTTTGTTTTGTAAGATTTTTCAGCTCCTTTAAAGTTGTTTATAATACACATTATAAGAGCACAATCAAATAAGGAAGGAATGAAAAATGAGTGATATTGAAAAATTAAAATCTGAAGCTTTTGAATTGTCAGACAAAAATGACGATATTAACTATGATCAAAACAAAGAGATATTTGAGAAAAGTTTGTTTGATGAAATATTAGAAATTGAAGATATTAACCCTGAGATGGATTTATGGCACCTTGCGAGAAAAACGAGATATCTTTCTTCGCAAGATCAAGTTCAATTAGCCAAAGAATATAATGCTTTGGAAAATCCGACTTATATGCAAACAAAGATTATGGCATCATTGGATGTTGATTATGGGTACACTCCTGTTTTTTTTGAAGACGAAGCCGAGGAAGTTGTAAAAGCCTTTGTCAAATGTGCAGAACAAATTGCTAAAGATAGAGAATTTAATGATGATGATAAATATCAATTCGGACGCTACATTAAATATTTGGTTTGTCGTCAGCCGGAAGTTGCCGCACAAGCATTTGCCGCTTTGGAAAATTTAACCGATGTAAATGTAATTGAAGCGATACGTTCGTGTATGTCACGTGATCATTCTTTAATAGATAAAGGGTTTGCCGCTATTCATAAAAGTGCAGATTCTATTTGTGCCAAAGAGGCAGCAAGAGATGTGAGTAATGAAAATCCGAAAAGAATATCTTGGCAGCATAAGCATCCGAAACAAGCTGCAGCACAGGATCTTAATTTAGCTTTTGCCGATTTATACAATTTTCACGGTTTTTTGAATAATGTTGAGTTAATTGATAAAATTACCGGATATTTTATTGAATTCGAAAAGCAAATGAGCCCGGAATGGTGTAACCTTGATCGTATATGTCGTGGTGCTGCTCATCACAGTGAAGATAAAGGTAATTCTGATATTGGGAAAAAAATGTATCTTTTGAGCGAATGTTTTGAAGAATGGAAAAAAGGTAAGCAAGATTTTAAGTCTATAATGGAGGAAAAAATTGAGCACAAAGCATTTATTAAAAAGGTTCAGGAAAAAATAAAGGAAAGAGCCGGAACAGTTGGTTTGATAGGTATTTCAGAAAATGATCACAAATTTCTATGGCGTGTCGAAGGAAACGAACCGGATTATCTTAAATTGAAAAAAGAAGGAAAATCCGGCGATGCGGACATCATTGCCGATAATAAATTGCTGATGAAAGCCCGTAAGGAATTACGCGATCAACAGAAATAAATTGTAACATATTGTGTTTTGCAATATTGCTTTTTCAAATATAGACTTCAAACAGTTGTAATTTTGAAGAAAGGATTTTGATATGGCTAAAATTCATCCGACCGCGGTTATTGAAGACGGAGCGCAGATTGCTGAAAGTGCGGAAATCGGTCCTATGTGCTGGGTAAGCTCGCAGGCAAAGATTGGTGAAAATGTTAAACTTTTAGGGCAGGTGACTGTTTACGGTAATACCGAAATAGGCGAAGGAACAATCGTTTTTCCGGGGGCACGTTTAGGGTGTGGACCGCAGGATCACGGCAATGAATTTCAGCCGGAAGCAAAATTGATTATCGGCAAGCGTAATATTATTCGCGAAAATGTTACCATGCATTCCGGTACGCCGAAGGAGCATTTTACCACAGTTGTCGGTGATGACGGAATGTTTATGATTAACTCACATGTTGCTCATGATTGTGTGATTGGCAACGGTGTAATCATGACAAACAATGCGGTCATCGGCGGACACGTTCACTTAGGCGACGGTGTAATTTTAGGCGGCAACTGTGCCATTCACCAGTTTGTACACGTCGGGCGCAAGGCAATGGTCGGGGGTGTTTCCGGCGTTGCACGCGATATTATACCTTTTGGCATTGCTAATGGTATGCCGGCTCGTTTACGCGGTTTAAATGTTATCGGTATGAAACGAAGCGGTATTGACGAAGCAACGATAAAGGCTTGTACTCGTGCGTTTATGTTTGTCTTTAAAGGCAAAGAGGGTAATTTTGAAGAGCGTGTTAATGCTGCGTTTGAAAAATATAAGGATAATGAAATGGTTTTGGAGCAGTTGCGCTTCATAAAGGAATCGCTTAACGGTAAACGTAATGTAACTGTTGCAGAATAGATAATTTGTATAGGCCGCCCGAAGTTATGAATAACTTTGGGCGGTTTTTGTTTGGAAAAATGGTAAAGATTAAAGCAATTGAACCGTGAAACTATATATTGGCAGAATAAAAACAGTTCAATTGATAAAAAATCTTGTAGAAACTTTCATTTCTTTGTAGCGCGAGCAAAACTTTTGGCTTATATTGTGCGGAAGATACAGTTTAAGGAGAAAGGTTTTGTTTGTTGGTTTTGCAGTGATTTTGTTGGTGCTGATTGTTGATCAGTTGAGCAAATGGTTGGTTGCTGCGCATTTAACCGCCGGTAGCCCGATTGTTATAACTGAGTTTTTCAGTATTATTAAAGTTTGGAATACGGGTGTCAGTTTTTCAATGTTCAGCCACCATGGGAGCTTAGGTGTGGTGGTATTGAGTTTGTTGGCATTAGCTGTTTGTGCCTTTTTACTGCACTGGATGTGGCATGAGACTGATAAGATTAAAATCGTAGGTTTAGGAATGATTATAGGCGGTGCCATCGGTAATGTGATAGACCGAGTGCGTTTCGGAGCAGTGCTTGATTTCTTGGATTTTTCAGTGTTTTCATATCATTGGCCGGCGTTTAATTTGGCCGATACTTTTATTTGTATTGGGGCTTGTATTCTGATTTTTTTAGAAATATTTAACGATAAGAAAGGATTAAACAGAAAATGAAAAAAATATATCTTTGGGCATTAGTTGCCGTTTTTGCACTCAGCGCGTGCGGGTTAACCAAAAAAGATTTGGGACTTGAACATAGAGGTCCGAACGAAGCAACGGTGAAAACAAATAAGCCGTTGATTTTACCGCCGGAATATGATGTTCGTCCTCAGAAAACATTACCGTATAAAAATCCAACGGAAGATGAAGTGAAAGATTAGTTCAGATGAGACTTCTGCTTGCGGTAACTTTGGCGGCAATGTGTGTTATTAAGCCGATTTCAGCGGCTTTGTTTAATGCACATGACTTTACCTTGAACAACGGTATGCGTGTTGTGGTTATTGAAAATCACAAAGCTCCGATAGTAAAGCATATGGTGTGGTATAAGGTTGGTGCCGTTGATGAAATACGAGGTAAAGGTGGCGTAGCGCATTTGTTGGAGCATTTAATGTTCCGCGGTACGCAAAAGGTGAAAGATGGTGAGTTTAATCGCCTTATGAACGAAATGGGGGCAGAAAGCAATGCCTTTACAAGTTATGATGTTACGGCATATCATCAATTGGCTGATGTCACAAAATTAGAGGCTCTAATGGCCTTAGAAGCCGACAGAATGCGCTATTTGGCATTTGATCAGAAGGCATTTGCTGCCGAGCAGAAAATTGTTTTTCAAGAGCGTCAGCAGGTGGTGGAGAATAATCCGGCAGCGGCATTTAATGAAAAAATGAATGAAATGTTGTGGGGAAGCTCACCTTACGGACAGCCTATTACTGGGCAAAATGATGAAATAAAAGCATTAACTTATGATGATGCTCGCGATTTTTACAATTTATACTATTCCCCGAATAATGCTATTTTGGTGCTTTCTGGTGATATTGATGCGATAACCGCTAAAAATTTGGCAGAAAAGTATTATGGTGTTTTACCGACATCAAAGGTAGTTCGTGATGAACCAGAGGAGATGAAGCAGAGCTTTATTGCCGGTTTGCAAATGTCTTTACCAAATATTCAAACTCCGAAAACCGTATGGCAATATTTGTTACCTAAATCGAGTAATCTTATTGTTTCTCCATACGCTTATTTAGTGTTGGCGGAGTATTTGGGCGGTGGAGAAACATCGGCTTTGTACCGTGATCTTGTTGAACAGCAAAGGGTAATGGCCGATGTGACGGTGAATTTTTCTTATATTGCACGCGGTAACAGTATATTTAGGTTGAGTGCAGTACCGAATGATGCGGATGATTTTAATGCGGAACAATTGGCATCATCGCTTAAAAAGGCAATTGAAAATGCAGTGACAGACTTAACTGATAATAAATTAGCGCAAGTAAAACGTAAAATGACCGCTGATTTAGTTTATGTTAATGATAATCCTTCTACAGCAGCGAATTGGGTAGGATTCATGTTAGCGGTTGGGTGGTCTATTGATGATGTTGAAAATTATGCTGATAATGTGAAAAAAGTTACTTTATCGGAGGTTATGAAAGCCTATGCTTCTCTCAAAGATTATGCAAAGGTGGAAGGTTGGCTTTTGCCGCAGCAACAAAAGGATTTGGTAAAATGAGCAGACGTAACCGCAGATATAAGGGGGTAGGATATTATATGCGGCGCATTTTTGCGGCGATTGTATTTGTCGGTGCGATAATATTTTTTGCTCCTTTTTGCTATGAAAAAATGCAAAAATTACCGATTGAACAAATATTGAATAGCTCGGTTTTGAAAGATAGAAAATTTGCAGCTTCGGTACAACAGATTAATAATGATAATTTGTCGGCTTATTTATTGGAAGAACATTCAAATCCAATTGTAGCGATAAGTTTTGCTTTTCAAAAGTCTGGAATTGCTTATGAAAATGATGAAAAATCGGGGTTGACTGCCGTGTTGGCGGAAATGTTGACTGCCGGAGGTGGTAAATATAATACACAGGAATTTAAGGATTTATGTGCTGAGTACGGTATTAAAATCGGGTTCAATGCCGGTATGGACGATTTTAATGGATATTTGCAATTTCCACGTGAATACCAAGCCATGGCTGTTGAGCTGTTTAAGTCTGCATTGCTTCATCCTTTGATGCCGGAAGATTATTTTGAACTGATAAAATCTCAACATCTTATTGCTCTTAAAATGCAGCAGGAACATCCGGAAAGTGTTTTAGCAGATAATTTTAAACGCTTCATTTTTGAAGGCCATCCTTATGAACGTAATTTGCTGGGAACAAAGAAAGGAATTCAAAATCTGATAATTGATGACTTAAAAGATTATATGAAGTCGAATTTGGCTCAGGATAATTTATTGATAGGTATTGCCGGAGATATATCGACAGATGAGGCAAAACAACTTTTAAGTCAAATGTTTGATGAATTACCGGAAAGAAATAATGATGAAATGTTATCGCGTATAACCATTGAAACAAGAGGCAAGGAACTTTCTGTTTCAAGGAAAACAGCACAAGTGATTGCATCTTTTGCCGTTGCGGGAACATATCGTGACAGCGTTGACTTTTATCCGCTTTATTTGGCTAATTATATTTTTGGTGGTGCCGGATTAACCTCGCGGTTGAATAAAGAAATTCGTGAAAAAGAGGGGTTGACTTACGGTATTTATACTTATCTAGCAATTTCAGATGCTGCGGCTTTATTACAGGGAGGTTTTTCCGCAACAGCCGATAATTTTGCCAAAGCAAAAGATTTGTTGTCCGAACAATGGCAAATGATGGCACAAAATGGTGTGAGTGAAGACGAGTTAACAGAAGCCAAAAAGTCGCTTATATCCTCATATAATTTACGTTTTGCCGATATTGATGGAATTGCCGATATGTTGCTTGCTATGCAGAAATATAAGTTGGGTAGTGATTTTTTGGATAAGCGTAATGATTATATTAACGAAGTAGAGTTAAGCGAAGTTAATGCCGCCGCTAGGAAATATTTCAAGCAAATACCTGATTTTGTTTATATCGGTGTTGATGATGTAAAGGAGAAAAAATGATGTTTGGTCAGAAAAAGTCAAAAGCTTGGCGTAATTTGGAATGTGTTTATCGACGTTTTAAGGATACGCAGATGCGTGATTTGTTTGCCGCAGACAGAATGCGTGGCGAAAGGTATTCTTTGAAATTGGAAAATATGTTGCTGGATTATTCCAAAAATCGTATTAATGATACGGTTATGCAAGCATTATTTGCTTTGGCTGAAGAACGTGGCGTTCGGGATAAAATTAAGGCAATGTTCGGCGGACAAAAGATTAATCAAACGGAAAATCGTGCGGTTTTGCACGTTGCTTTACGTAAACAGGATAATGAGCCGATTTATGTGGACGGACATGATGTTATGCCACAGATACGCAACGTTTTGAATAAAATGCGCGATTTTTCTGAAGCAGTGCGCTTGGGAACATTTACCGGATATACCGGAAAAAAGCTGACAAACATTGTTAATATCGGTATCGGCGGTTCAGATTTGGGACCATTTATGGCAACTGAGGCATTAAGACCTTATTGGGCAAAAGATATTAAATGTTATTTTATATCAAATATTGACGGAACGGCTTGTGCTGAGGTTTTAAACAAGTTAGATCCGGAAACAACATTGTTTATTGTGGCTTCAAAAACGTTTACCACAATCGAAACCCTAACAAATGCTCATACTTGTCGCCACTGGTTGACCGATGCATTGGGAGAACATGCAGTTTCTAAGCATTTTGTTGCTCTTTCTACCAATAAAGCGGAAGTAGAAAAATTCGGTATTAATTCCGATAATATGTTTGAGTTTTGGGATTTTGTCGGTGGTCGTTATTCTATGTGGTCAGCAATCGGTCTTATTATTTGTATTGCTGTCGGCTACAAGAATTTTGAGCGTATGTTGCAAGGAGCTTACGCTATGGATAAACACTTTGCCACGGCTGATTTTGCTCACAACATACCGGTTATTTTAGCGTTGTTGGGCATTTGGTATAATAATTTTTATAATATTCATCGCTATGCCGTAATTCCGTATGATCAATATTTGCAATATTTGCCTAATTATTTGCAACAGCTGGATATGGAAAGTAACGGTAAATCAATAACACTTGATAACGAGCCGGTGGATTATGCTACAGGTCCAGTGTTATTCGGCGGTGCGGGAACAGATGTACAACATTCATTTTTCCAACTTTTGCATCAAGGGACAGGTATTGTACCGGTGGATTTTATTATTCCGGCAATTTCTCACAACGAAATAGGTAATCATCACCCGATTTTGATTTCTAATATTTTAGCTCAAGGTGAAGCCTTAATGCACGGTAAAACTGAAAAAGAAGCGTCCGCCGAACTGGAAAAAGCCGGTAAAAGCAAGTCAGAAATTGCACGTCTTAAGAAATATAAAAGCTTCAGCGGTAACCGTCCGTCAAATACTATTATCTTTAAAAAAATAGATCCTTTTGCATTAGGACAATTAATTGCTATGTATGAGCATAAGGTTTTTGTGCAAGGGGTTATTTGGAATATTGATTCGTTTGACCAATTCGGAGTTGAACTTGGCAAACAAATGGCTTTGAATATTTTACCGGAAATTGAGGGAACGGCTTTTGGAGTAGAGCATGACAGCTCAACAACAGGTTTGATAAATTATATTAAAAAAATACGCAAATAAAGGACTTGAATAATGACAATCAGACTTCTGCCATTAAATTTGGTTAATCAAATTGCCGCCGGTGAAGTTATTGAGCGTCCGGCTTCGGTAATCAAAGAGTTAGTGGAAAATGCCATTGATGCCGGTGCACAAAAAATAGAGGTAACGCTCATCGGCGGTGGAAAAAGTCTGATTGTTGTCAGTGATGACGGATGCGGTATTTCGCCTGAAGAATTGCCGGTTGCTGTTGAACGTCACGCCACATCAAAATTGCCGGATAATGATCTTTTTAATATCAATTTTTTAGGCTTTCGCGGTGAGGCATTGCCTTCAATTGCTTCAGTTTCCAAATTAACAATTGCTTCTAAGCAGGAAAATGCCGAAACCGGTTGGCAAATTACGGTTAACGGAGGAGACAAAGGTAACGTTAAGCCGGTGTCGCAACCAAAGGGAACACGAATTGAAGTACGCGACTTGTTTTATACAACTCCGGCGCGTCTTAAGTTTATGAAATCAGATAGTGCGGAAACCGGACAATGTATTGATATGTTGCAACGTATAGCTTTGGCAAATCCGCATATTTCATTTTATCTTTACAGTGAAGGTAAGAAAAAATTAGCTCTGAATGCTTGTCAGGGTGAGCTTTTTGATGCCAGAGAAAAACGCATTTGCGATATTATGGGCGAAGAATTTGCTGCAAATTCCGTTAATATAGAGGCAAAAAATGAGTTTTGTCGCATCAGTGGGCAGGTCAGCCTTCCGACATATAACAAAGCTAATTCATTATCGGAGTTTTTGTTTGTAAATAATCGTCCGGTACGCGATAAGCTGATTATGGGAGCTATCAAAGGGGCATATCAAGATATGATGATGTCGGGACGTTATCCGGCTTGTGTAATTTTTATGAATGTTGAGCCGATGTATGTTGATGTTAATGTACATCCTACCAAAGCCGAGGTGCGTTTTTTTGATAACGGAGCAGTTCGCGGACTTTTGGTTGGAGCAATTCGCAATGCGTTGAGTTTTGGTGCACAGAAAAGTGCACAGACGGACGGTTTGGAACATTTACTTGCTCAAAATATAGAACAGACGATTAATTCTCAATCTGTTTTTGATGATGAAAGCCAAGATGTATCGCAGATGTTTAAGCCGCGTCCTAAATATGAAATGCCCATGGAGCTGAAAGTTGCTTCTCCGCGCTATGATGGACTTGATTTAATGCCCAAAATGCAGTTGCATAATAAGGGAGGAGCTTACAGGACTGCTGATATTCCGGCACTGGAACATAAATATTCCGTACGCATTGCCGATGAACCAACGGAGCAAACAGTAGCAGATGTTGGGGAATTAGGCTTAGCCAAAGCGCAATTTCATAATACTTACATTATATCTCAAACAGAAGACAGCATTGTTATCATAGACCAACATGCGGCGCATGAGCGTATTACTATGGAAAAAATGAAGCAAAGTATGGCTCAAAAAGAGCGACAACCGTCGCAATTATTGCTGATACCTGAAGTGATTGATTTAGGTATGTCCGAAAAATCTGCTCTGTTAGAAAATGCCGAGCAACTTAAATCTTTGGGATTGGTTCTAGAAGAGTTTGGAACTTCAGCTGTATTAGTTCGCGAAACTCCGGCTATTTTAGGAGATACAGATGTTAAGTCTTTGATTAAAGATTTGGCGGCGCAATTGGCTGAATGGGGAAGCGAATATGCGTTGAGTGATAAAATACACCATATTTGCGCCACAATGGCTTGTCATGGGTCTGTAAGAGCAGGGCGAGCATTGAATATTGAAGAAATGAACCGTTTGTTGCGCGATATGGAAAAAACTCCGCATTCCGGTCAATGTAATCACGGTCGTCCTACTTACATAAAAATCAAACTTGAAGACATTGAAAAGTTGTTTGAACGTCGATAGTTTTTGTTTATTGGCAATCTTTTATCAGTTCATCAATAAATGTGGGTAATGTTGTACCTGCTTTTCCAAAAATATGACGGTCGAACAAGTAATTATTTGATGTATCTTCAAGATTTAATTCAACTGTATTAGCTCCATGATACTTAGCGATTTGCACGAATCCGGCGGCAGGATATACCACACCAGATGTGCCGACCGAAATAAATAAATCACAACTGTTAAGAAGTTGTTCAACTTTATCCATATACAACAAGTTCTCCCCAAAAAATACGATATTTGGTTTTAACATGGCTCTGATGTTGCAATGCGGACAAGTATCTTCAGAGGAAACATCTCCCCATGTTTCAAAGACGTGACCACAGTTTAAGCAAACAATTTGGTTAATTTGACCATGGATATGAAAGACGTTTTTATTACCGGCTTTTTCATGAAGAGTATCAATGTTTTGAGTTACTATGCTGATGTTTGCATTATATTTTTTCTGTAATTCGGAAATAGCTAAATGGGCGGCATTGGGCTTGGCGGCCAACAATTCAGGACGCATTTGGTTATAAAAATCGTGTACATAATCAGGATTGC
>CADBMG010000051.1 GCA_902795745.1 uncultured Pseudomonadota bacterium | reverse complement strand
TGTGAATAGGTCCGCTCATGTCAATTTCGCGCTCAATGTCCACAAAGTCACCTTTGCCGATACGAACCTGCGTAGTAATACGAGCCGGTTTACCGAAAGAATAACTTGAAAAATCATAAACCACTAAGCCGTTTATCTGTCCCACGCGTTCACCTTCCACATCCATCAAAATCGTACCTTTGTCAATTTGTTCCAACATCTCATTTTTGATGCGGTTAGAACGGTATATTTGGGCATCAATTGCCTGATCAATATGGTTTTTACCGATTTGTTTTGAGTTGGATTGACGTGCCCAGTAATCGGCTTCACGCAATAAATCCCCAATAGATGATATATGAGCTGTCAGCTTATGTGAACTTCCGGCCAAGCGAGAAGCAAACTCTATTACACGAGCCACAGCTTGGCGGTTAAGTGAACGCAGTCCCTTTTTCTTAGAAATTGAACCGATAAGTTTGGCATACTCAGCCTCATTTTCATCGTTACGGTCCATAATTATTCCGAAATCGGCTTCAACTTTGAAAAAGTCGCGGAAGTCAGGATCACGTTCGCACAATAAATCGTAAATTTCAAAATCGCCGGTCAGGACAACTTTTACATCAAGCGGAATTGGTTGGGGATCAAGTGAAATTGTAGTAAAACTGGTTTCTTCACTTGGTGCTTCAATTTTGATGCATTTGGAAGCGATGGCGCGTTTTAAGGAGTCCCAAGCAAAAGGTTGCTCCAAAACTTTACGGGCATCAAGCAATAAAAAACCACCATTGGCGCGATGCAAAGCACCGCCTTTAATCAAGGTGAAA
This sequence comes from uncultured Pseudomonadota bacterium, assembly GCA_902795745.1. Taxonomy (GTDB): domain Bacteria; phylum Pseudomonadota; class Alphaproteobacteria; order RF32; family CAG-239; genus RUG410. The sequence continues at coordinate 11,754 of CADBMG010000051.1, read as the reverse complement.
TCGGTTAATAATGCGCCGTATTGTTGGATTCTTTCCACCTTGCCCACTAAATTTCCTTGTGTCGGATGGTCTAAGGTAACAATCGGTGCGCCGGAATCCGGCTTATTTTTGACAATAACGTTAACTTTCAGTTTTGAAAACTTATCTTCTTCCGGCTGTTTCATTTTGCTCAATAATGCTTGCAACGGATCTTCATCGTTGCCGGCTGTTGGAGTTTTATTTTCAGGCACATACTCATCAATGTTTTCAACAATATTTTTCTGAATTGCCCGCAAAAAGCGAGTAGCCTGCGAAAGCTTGCGATATTTATCTTTTAAGCGATCAATCGGCTCTTTGACAGCCGCTTTTACAAATTTCTCGCGCAAAACATCTATTTCGCGTTTTTGCTTTTCTTCCCAATGCGGCAGGCTTTGCGTAGCATTCTCAATTTCTTCCTGCATAACATTAAGATCATCCATAATCAGTTGCTTTTCATCATCCGGCAATTCATCAAATGCGTCCGGACTTAAAACTTCGCCATCTTTCATCGGTGCAACCACCAAACCCATTTGCATATGCAATAAAGAAACACGTTTTCCTTTGGCTTTGCGCTGCAAAACGTTGATATATTCCTCTTTTTTGGATTTATATTTTTGGCGGATAATGCTCAGTGCTGCCTTATATTCATCCGATTCGACCAATGCCGGAAGGGTAGTAGATAATTCTAAAATCAGCTCATCAATATCTTTGGCAAAGTCACAAGCGGTGCCTGCCGGAAAGCTGATGGCAATCGGTTTATACGGTTCTTCAAAATTGTATACATATGCCCAATCATCGGGAGTTTTGCGTTTTAGGGCTTCTCTTTCCAACACTCGTTGCACCAAGCTTGTTTTACCGGTGCCTTCCGGACCTAAGCAGAACAAATTGTAGCCACGTGATTTGATATGGATACCCAATTCTACCGCACTGATTGCTCTATCTTGTCCTAATGCGGAGAGCCGCTCTTCCAAATCTGCAGTGCTGTTAAAATCGAACTTAGAAGCATCACATTTGCGATAAAGTTGGTTAGAAGTCAATTTAGTAATAGCCATTTTGAAAAAATCCTATATAATTTAATAATCTGATGTGAATATTAATAACCAAAAGCTAACATAATGTAAAGACCCATGAATATTTTTGAATATATTTTATTTACGATTATTGTTTTAACGGTGATGATTCTACCGATTGTATGGTGCCGATATACATGGCGTTTGCGTTATTTACAAAAAATGGCTCTCTTTAATATTTTACGTCGTCAACAAAAAAGTCTGGAACCTCAGTTCTATGCTTCATATGTCATTAATCAGTGCGTAAATTTACTATATAAAAAACATACTAAAAAAGCCAAAAGGGCATTGGCACAACTGGTGGGAGGACGTGTTAATGCGGCAGCAAAAGAATTGTCCGCGCATTACCGATTGATGTCTTTACTTCTTCTGGCTCATGAAAATCCATTGCAGGCATATCGCAAAATATATAAGGATAAAAAACTACTTCATGCGAAAGATAATCAAGCTTTATTGCGATTGTTGGCGCAGAGTGTTTGGGTTTGTCAAGCTGACGGTGATAATTGTAATTTATCACAAAATCGTAACGGAATTATCAAGGCATACGAATTGTTTGCACAAGCATTTTTTCATTTGCAGAATGCTGATTTACGTCAGGCAGCAAGCAATACGGAAAAAGCTCTCAAAAAGTTTCGGTATCATAATTATTTGTACGAGGAAGCTCAATGCTATCTACGGTTGGCAGATATTTACAGATTTTGCTGTATGTACGATTTGTCTTTTTCTATGTTAGAAGCAGCACAATATATTTTTGATAAACAAAACTTGTCGGGACAATTGGCACAAGTAATTGCCGCCAAAGGGGTGCAAATGCTTTCGGAAGGTCGCTATGATGAAGCTCAACAATATTATCAATCTGCCATTAATACCACTCAAAATGAGCGAATAAAAAATGAGATACTTAATCAATATGCATTGCTCGAAATAGTGCGAAAACAGTATTCGTCTGCTCGTAAGAAATTGTCACGGTCTTTGCCGTTTTTTAAACAATATCAAAATGCGAACGGTGTTGGTTTCAGCTTACAGCTATTAGGACAGATATCTTACGAACAACAGCATTACATAGCCGCAACAAAGCAATTGATAAAAGCATCTGATGAATATAAAAAAGTCAAAAATTTTTCGGCCTGCTGTGAATGTTTTTATTTGATTGCCTGTATCTATTTTCGCAAACAAAAATATGAAAAAGCCGAGAATATATTGCATGAAATTTTGCAAATTTCCCAAAAGTATCTTCATAGTTTTCATGTTGCCGATGTTTATAGCCTTTTAGGTCTTATATACATGGAAACAGAAAAATATACATTAGCAAAAGAAATGTTTGAGCAATCTTTGCAATTGGAACTTAAACATAATCGCAATGACGGAGTGGCTGTCGATTATCTTAATCTTTCACGCGTTGAGCATAAATTGGAAAACTATGATGCGGCTACTGCTGATGCCCGTTTGGCAATGGAATATGCTCAAAAGAGCGATAATGTCGAACTTATTGAACTTATTAAGAATAAAATGATGATATAAGGTATTTACATGGCAATACTTTTTATGTATATTGAAGCGGAAAAATAAAAGGAACGGCGGATTAATGCAAACTTTAAAGGTATTTTTTTATATTTTGGAGTGGAAAATTCCCAATGGCTCAGATTTAGATAATCTGTTTTCTGCGTTATTGAGCCGGTACGAAACAATACGTCTTTATTTCGCACTAAAATACGGCGATTTATACCATTCCTTGTCATTAAGATGTGAACGAATGTATTCGGCGATTGAAGAACAATTTGGTTTGGAAGGCATTTTTCTGATTGGATTATTTGCATTATTGATACTTTTAATTGTAATAATTCACATTAAATCTCTTTTTGAAATTTTCAGTATTCCCCAAAAAGAACAAGAAGCAAATGATGAAACATTTGTTGAGTTAGAAGCCGAAAAAGAGCTATCCCTCAATCTCATTGAGGCTTCTGTTTCATCTGACGATTTTTTAGGTCTTCATGAAGATTATGAACGCTTAAAACAGATGATGCAGAGTCATGCCGAAAAAGAGCAAAAAAGTTTTGAAGTTTGGCAAAATAAACAAAACAATAAAGGTATCCCTGAGCAAAAGAGATACATTCGGGAACAAATATCTTTGATTGTAAAAATGATGGCACGGCAAGTTTCCGAGGCTAAAATAGCCCAAGTTTTATCATTGCGTATAAATCCTAAATTATCACAAAACGTCATTTTGCAGAATATTCGTACAATACGTAATTTTGCGGGCTTGGCTTCTTCCGGTGTTTTTTCCAGTTTGCCCTCTGCTAAAACTAAGCCTTCTCCTTCTGAGGCATTACACAATTTATGCGAAAAAGGAGATAATTCACTTTGTTTGGAGTTGTTGCAAACTCTGACCGCAAAATATGTTGAAGATGCAATGCAACAAGAAGGAATAACCAGGCAAGTGCTGTTGTCGCAGGCAGCAGGATATGCTTGTTTGACCGGCGCATTTGCTGCTTTTGACGATGCCGAGTTGGCGCAGAAATCGTATATCTTTGCTACCGAGCTGGCTCCTGAGAGCGTTAATGCTTGGTGTATGCTCGGACAAAGCTATTCTCAGCAGGGAAGTGACGAAAAAGCATCATTTGCATATCGTTCGGTTATGGAATTGGCCGATGATCCGTATTTGTTCAAAGAGCAAATAGCTTTGGCAAAACAAGGTTTGGTAGAATACTGTAAAAATCAGGGAATGTCAGATAAAGCGAAAGATTATGCCACATCAAGTTCTCGCTACATGGCTAAGTTTGGTTTTGGATTACCCTTAAGCCCATTGGAAGAAGCTGCTGCCGATCATATTATCGCACGGCAAGATATAAGTGAGAGCTTGGAGATATTGTTAGCAGAATTTTAATTTGCTAAAATATTTGCGCGCAAATCTTGATATCTCTTGAAGATGTGGAAATTTCGTGATAGCTATGTAATAAGATTTGTTGTTGTGCATAAAGGAGATGCTTATGAAAAATAAAAATCGTCTGATAATATTAGTCATTTTGGCAGTTTTAATCGTATTGGGAATCAAGTTCAATTGGTTTCCGGTTTTAGGCGGCGGTTCTTTATACGAAAAACCTTCTTTAAGCTCAGATACATTTATGGCTGTAAAACGTCAGGACGGTATTGAACGTACTTATTATGAAAACGGTAAAGTGCGTACAGAAACTCCATATGTTAATAATTCCCGTAATGGTATGATGGTCACTTATTACAGTAACGGAGCTGTAAAAACCGAAGAAGATTATGTTGACGATAAACTCAACGGCAAACTTAAAGTTTATGATAAGGATGGACGTTTGGATAAGGTTCTGAGTTATAAGAACGGTGAACTAAACGGCGAAGCTAAGGCCTTTGATGAAAACAGCAAATTGCTTAGTACTGCGCAGTTTAAGGACGGAGTACAAGTTGGGCAGGAGCTCGGTTATTACCCGAACGGACAAGTGCGCTATACGATGGATTTTGATGATAACGGAGCGATGAATGGTAAAGTTATCGAATATTATGAAAACGGAGCATTACGTTCGGAAACATCGGTTGTTAATAATAAGTCGGAAGGCTTGGAGCAGGTCTATTATGAGACAGGAGAATTGCGTGAAGTAAGTAATTATGTTAATGGAATGTATGAGGGAAAGCAAATTAACTATTTCAAAAACGGGACGGTTCAGGCAGAAATTAATTACAAGGACGATATGTTGGAAGGCGAAACAAAGACTTATTACAGCAATAAGCAGTTGCGGGAATTGGTCACGTTTCATGATAATTTGCGCAATGGTCCTTATAAAAAATATAAACTTGATGGGACTAAAATTGTTGAGGCTGAATATAAAGATGATCGCCTGAACGGTATGTTGATTGTTTATAATGAAGAGGGGAAAGTTTATGCTAAATTACCTTATGTCGAAGGTGTTCTAAACGGTGATGCGGAGATGTATTTTACCAATTCAAAATTACAGGCGCAAACACAATTCAAAAACGGAGAAAAGAACGGTAGCGAAATTTTTTATTACGAAGACGGTAACAAAAAAAGTGAAGCATCATATAAGAATGGACAATTGGTTGGTAAATATATTGAATATCACAAAAACGGTAATATAGCGGCGGAAGTTCCGTATGTTAACGGTTTGACTGAAGGTTTGGCAACTTTTTATGATGAGAAAGGTAAGCGCATTAAGCAAATAACATTTAAAAACGGACAGGCTGACGGAGCATTAATAAAGTTCGGAGATGACGGAAAAACGGTTAAAGAAATTGTTCCTTATGACGATGGTAAAATTTCCGGACAGGTGCAAAGCCGTGATCGTTTCGGCAATTTGGTATCTTCACTTGATTTTAAGGATGGTGTATTTCAAGGTAGCGGTACCGGTTATTACGATAACGGTAACCCGAAATACAAACTTACTTCATTTACCGGTGAGAGCCAAAACGGGCAAATACAGTTCAGCGAAAACGGCACTTTGATTACCGATAAAATGAGCGGAATTTTAGTTGTTTATAATGAAGATGGTAGTAAAAACCGAGAACTACCGTATCGTAACGGAGTTCTTGATGGGACAATTCGTACTTATTATGACGGAATAAATCAGGTTGATGAAATTCAGGATGTACGAAATGGCAAATTAGAGGGAAAATATATGGCTTACGATTTAAGCGGGCATCCTCTTATAGAAGCATTTTATAGTAATGATTTGCTCAATGGAGTTGTAAAATTTTATGATGAAAACGGTAATGTTTCCACCACAATTCCATACAATAAAGGTATGGCAGAAGGAATGGCATTTGGTTATTATCCGAGCGGCAAAAAACTTTTTGAGCAATCGTTTAAAGCAAACAAACCGGAAGGTTGGCGCAAGACTTATTATGAAGATGGTCAGCTCTATCAGGAAAAACTATATCGCAACGGCATTTGGAATGGTCACGATTATCGCGAATATGATCGGAACGGTCGCAAAGTAGTTGAATTGAAAATGGATAACGGTCGTCAACAATATTTGCTTTTTGATGCTGATGAAAATGCCGCAGAAATGAGTGATGTCGATAAGAAATTGTTAATGGAACGCATAGATTCTCGCCAGTATGAGAAGGAAATGATGGCAAAATATTTAAATATTCAAAAAACTGTCGGTAACTATTTTCAAGGAAGTTTTTAATGGCTAACGAAGATATCAAAACACGCTTGATGACAATAGAGATGACTTTAGCTCATCAACAAAAGGCATTGGATGAATTAAGCGAAATGGTCATAAAACAGGGTAAAATGTTAGATTATTTAACAAAACAAAATGCAATGTTGCAAACGGCGTTGGAGCAAGATGTGGTTAAACCGCTTAGCGAAGAAACACCGCCGCCACACTATTAAAGGAGCAAAAATATGAGAGTAGTAATTAAACCTGATTATCAATCATTATCGCAGTGGGCGGCCGATTATGTTGTTTACCGTATCAATAAACATCGACCGACTCCTAAAAAGCCTTTTGTATTAGGGTTGCCGTCAGGCTCAACTCCGCTTGGCATGTTTGAAGCATTGGCAAAATATTACAAAGAGGGGAAAGTTTCATTTGAAAATGTAGTGTTCTTCGGCGTTGGAGAATATATAGGTGTCGGTGCCGGTGATGAACACGGCTTTCAATATTTCTTATGGGATAAATTCTTAAAATATGTAAATATAAAAAAAGAACATGTTCATTTTTTGGATGGTCTGACTACTAACTATGCCGAAGAATGTGCCAACTATGAAAAGATGATAAAATCTGCCGGCGGAGTTAATTTGTTTATAGGTGGTGTGGGACAAGATGGACATATCGCTTTTAATGAGCCATATTCATCGCTTAATTCACGTACTCGTGCTAAAGTTCTAACTCCGAGCACTCTGCGAGCCAATTCGCGCTTTTTTGATAATGATATCAGCAAAGTTCCCCCGATGGTCCTTACAATCGGCATTGAAACAATGATGGAAGCAGATGAAGTACTTATTTTAGCATCAGGAACCGCTAAGGCCAATGCCATTAAACACGCGGTTCAAGGATGTGTAACGCATGTTTGGCCTATCAGCATTTTACAGCACCATCCGCACGGTATAATTGCCTGCGATGAGGAAGCCACCAAAGAAATAGATGCGGAAACAGTTGATTATTTCAAAGAGATAGATAAAAATAAATATTAGAATAAAATGACGCAGAAAACAGAACTTTTAGATGAATTGGAAAAGCAAAAATATAAGTATGGCTTTGTGACCGACATTGAAGCCGATACGGTTTCGGTCGGTTTAAACGAAGAAATCATTCGTTTGATTTCCGCCAAAAAAAATGAGCCACAATGGCTTTTGGATTGGCGTTTAAAGGCTTACAGATATTGGTTGTCAATGACTGAGCCGACATGGGCAAAGCTTTCTTTTGAACCGATTAACTATCAAAGTTTGCACTATTATGCGGCTCCCGTGCAAAAAGTTAAGCCCAAAAGTCTGGATGAAGTCGATAAAAATCTGCTCGAAACCTATAATAAACTGGGTATTCCCCTCAAAGAACAAGAAGCTTTAGCCGGTGTTGTTGCCGTTGATGCCGTATTTGACAGCGTGTCTGTTGCTACAACTTATCGTGCGCGATTAGCAGAAAAAGGTATTATTTTTTGCTCTATTTCCGAAGCAATTAAAGAACATCCTGATTTAGTAAGAAAGTATTTAGGAACAGTCGTCCCTTATACCGATAATTTCTATGCTTGCTTAAACTCCGCTGTATTTACCGACGGTTCGTTTGTTTTTATTCCTAAGGGCGTGCATTGTCCGATGGAGCTTTCGACTTATTTTCGTATTAATGCAAAAAACACCGGGCAGTTTGAGCGTACATTGATTATAGCCGAAGATGACAGCTATGTTTCTTATTTGGAAGGGTGTACTGCTCCACAACGAGATGAAAATCAATTGCATGCGGCAATTGTTGAAATTGTGGTGCTGAATAATGCCGAAGTAAAATATTCTACTGTGCAAAATTGGTATCCGGGAGACGAATATGGTAACGGCGGGGTATATAACTTTGTGACTAAACGTGCCGCTTGTCGCGGTGTTAATGCCAAAGTTTCATGGACACAGGTGGAAACCGGCTCGGCAATCACTTGGAAATATCCGTCATGCATTTTGCAGGGAGATAATTCTGTCGGCGAGTTTTATTCGGTTGCCATAACGCATCATTATCAGCAGGCTGATACCGGTACAAAAATGATTCATTTAGGTAAAAATACTCGCTCAAAAATTATTTCCAAAGGCATTTCGGCAGGTCATTCCAACCAAACATATCGAGGTTTGGTTGATATAAGCGCAAATGCCGATAATGCTCGTAATTTCTCGCAATGCGACAGCTTATTAATCGGTACGAATTGCGGTTCACATACTGTACCTTATGTGCGTAATCGTAACAAATCGGCCATTTTGGAGCATGAGGCAACAACCTCAAAAATCAGCGATGAGCAATTGTTTTATTGCAAGCAGCGCGGCATTGATGAAGAAACGGCTGTCGGGCTTATCGTTAACGGTTTTTGTAAAGAGGTTATGCAAAATCTGCCGATGGAATTTGCCATCGAAGCGGCAAAGTTAATTAATATAAGTTTGGAAGGAAGCGTAGGATAAAAATGGAAAAAATACTGGAAATTAACAATCTGTTCGCCGGAACATACGATGGAACAAAGGAAATTATCAAAGGGCTTAATCTTACAATAAATTCCGGTGAAATCCATGCGATTATGGGACCGAACGGTGCCGGAAAATCTACTTTGGCATATCTTTTAGCCGGAAAAAAAGACTATGCGCCAACAGCCGGACAAATACAATTTTGCGGTGAAAATTTGTTGACCATGAAACCGGAAGAACGCGCTAATGCCGGTATTTTTTTAAGTATGCAGTATCCGGTTGCAATTCCTGGTGTCTCGACCAGTAACTTTTTAAAGCACGCCCTTAATGCTAAACGTAAATATCAGGGACTTAACGAGCTTGATGCTGCCGATTTTCTGAAGATACTGCGCAATACGGCCAAAGAGCTTGGAGTTAGTCCGGAAATGCTTAAACGCGAGATTAATGTCGGTTTTTCCGGCGGAGAAAAAAAACGGTTGGAAGTATTGCAAATGAAACTTTTGGAACCGAAATTAGCTGTTTTAGATGAAACCGATTCCGGTTTGGATATTGATGCTTTGCGCACGGTTGCACAAGGTGTTAATGATTTGCATAATCAAAATAATGCCTTATTGATTATTACTCATCATCTGGATTTGTTAAATCTCATAAAACCTGATTTTGTGCATATCTATGCCGATGGACACATAATTCGCTCCGGTAGTAAGGAACTGGCAATAGAGTTGGAGCAAAACGGATATAAATCTTTTTTGGAAGCGTAAAAAAATGGCGATTGATTGGATGAATAACCATTTGTGGGGAGATGATATTCCGTGGCTTATCGGCTTGCGCGAAAAAGGGCAGCGTATGTTTGAACAACTCGGATGGCCTAATGCTAAAACAGAAGCATGGAAATATTCTTATTTTCCGCAGCAAATATTAGATAATTTGATGGTTTGTCCCGATTCCGATTCGTGCCAATGTCATGAAAATTGTCATTGTCATGATAAAATCAAAACACCGTTTGCGGCCTACGGAATTAAGTTTTGTAACGGTCGCTTGCATTCGGAGCATGTTAATTTGCCGGAGGGCGTAATTGTAAAACCACTGGTTGAAGCAATTTATGAAGGAGAAGTAAAAAAGTATATAAATAAATCTTTTGATTTAGATAAATTTCCGTTTGCCGCATTGAACACCGCTTTTTTGGAAAACGGCATGATGCTTATTGTGGAACGGGGAGTTAAACTCAGTCAGCCGATTTTTATTCATTATCAACAACATCAAAAGGTGCATACTTTTAATAACATCCGTAACATTATTGTTTTGGAAAAAGGTGCTTCGGCAACAATAACGGAACATTATGAGGGAGAAAGAGGTTCCTCCTACTTTAACAATATTGTAAATGAAATTTATGCTCATGACGAATCACAACTACGTCATTATATTGTAAATAATGAATCTGAAACGGCATATCATGTAGCACTTAATGCTGCTGATTTGCGCGCTAATGCGTCATATGAGGCATTTGTAATGCAAGGAGAATGTGCCTTTTGTCGCCATGAAAGCTATATCAGATTATTGCAAAAAGGTGCCGCGGCGACGGTTAACGGGGCATATCAACTTTGCAACAATGGTATCAGCGATATTACGACAAACATTTTTCACTTGGCTTCAAACACCGATTCTCAGCAACTTGTAAAGGGTGTGGCAGACGGTAGAAGCAAAGGTGTTTTTCAGGGTAAAATTCATATTGCACCAAATATTAAACAAAGCGAAGGTCATCAGCAACATCGTGCCCTATTATTGAGCGATAATGCAGAAATCGATGCCAAACCGGAATTGGAGATTTTTGCCGAAGACGTAAAGTGTTCTCACGGCAACACCTGCGGAGATTTAGATGCCGAGCAATTATTCTATATGCAGTCGCGCGGCATCAGCCTTGATGATGCTAAAAGAATTCTTATTAAAGCGCACGTCGATGAGGCTGTTGCCACAATCAGTGATACTAAAGTGAAAAACTGGTTGTTGAATATAATAACGAAAAAAACGCCTTAAAGGCGTTTTTTTCTAAGGTAAGACATTACTTCATCAACTTCATATGGCTCATACTCATTGCGTCCTACGTTACCGGTAAAGAATGTCTTAATCATAGCAGTGGCTTTTTCTTTTGAAAACTTATCAATAATGCCTTTAAGGATGATAGTGTCGAGATAGACATCATTTTCAAAGGCATACTCAAAGATCTCTTTTATAGCCTCCCCATCGAAAATCTCAAAGATTTGCTCTGCAGCATCGCAACACAAATCACCGCTCTTTGCCAGAGCCTTAATAATCTCGGTAGCGTCTTCCTTTGAAAATACTCGCAAGACCTTAAGCTGGCTCTCATGATCAATGAGGCAAAATTCTTGCTTGGTTACCTCAATGAACAAATCTCTAGCTTCTTCTTTAGAAAAGACACGCAGAATCTTGTTAAGAATCTCTACAGTCATCATTCCCACGGCAATCAGCAGTTCAGAAGCATCTTTCTTAGTAAAGATATCCAAAACTCTCAGCAAAATTTCTTTGTGAATGTAACAATACTGTTCTTTGTATTGCAACAACAGTTCTTTGCTCACTTCATGAGGATAAACCTCCAACATTTTCTCCCATACATAGGGATAAACACTGCCATGCATTTCTTGAACCTGTAGGCAATCGGAAGGTGAGAGATTTTCCACGATTTCAATTTCATCATACTTATGTTTCTTTTTCAACTCGGCAAGCGAAACATTAAGCTGTGTTCGATTCTGCGAACTGATGCCCGATGCTTGCAAAATCACTCCGGCAAAAGAAACATACTCTCGCATTTTTTCAATGCGGTCAGGTTCTCTAGAACTTACCAGATACAATTGCTGGTGCAATGTCAAAAATTTTTTTCTCATAAGCTTAATAATTTTAATTAAACAATAATAAATTTATTGCCCTAAGAGTAGCCAATTATTTATCAAAATGCAAGGGCTTTTTAAATTTTTTCTAGCTCACATCCTTCTCTGTTTTCTTGAAAAGTGA
>CADBMG010000050.1 GCA_902795745.1 uncultured Pseudomonadota bacterium | reverse complement strand
AGTGGCGATATAAAGGTCGATATTATATCAAATAAATATAATTATGATTTGATTTTACCGTTTTTTTCCATAACATTATTGGCAATTGCGCAAAATAATATTTTTCGTTATGAGGAGAGAAGCGGTTCGTATAATGCCGTATTGATTTTTAATTTGGTTGCTCTGATATCGTTAATAACCAGTAACAATTTTGTGCAATTATTGTGTGCTTTGTTTGTGATTGATGTATTGTCTTTGTTTTTGATAAAAGATATTGACGCATTTCGTCGCTATATTTTGTTTAATATGATTGCCGACATACTTATTTTTGCTATATTGGCTCTGATTAACAGTCGAGTTGATTCACTTGATATTCGAGAAATTCTGCGTTATCGGCAAATGGGGCAGCATATTAATTTTATAGCGTTGGTTGGTTTGACGGCAGTTTTTATAAAAATGGGATTTTTTGCATTCGGTGTCGGTATTTGCGAATTGCAAAATATAAAATTGCATCGTTTGCAAAATGTTTTGTTTTTGTCTTCGCCGATCAGTGCATTGATATTGTTGCTTAAATTTCACATGTTGTGGACTACTTCTCCTTATTTCAGTCATTATTTTCATGCAATGTGCATTTTGAGCATGGCGGGCGGATTTTGCGGATCACTTATTTATAATAATTACGAACGAAAGATAATCTGCTGGCAATTAATGTTTTACTCAATATTATTGGAATTACTGTGTTTTCAAGGATTTCAGTGGTCGGGACAATATTCTGTTTTATTATTGCAGGCGGCATTTTTGAACGGTGCTTTGTATTTTATTTATTACGGGTTAAATCGTAAAACTGATATATTGGCAATGGCAAGTCAGGTGTATTCAAACGCAGTAACCTTAAATTTTTCATTATGTTGTTTAACAATAGCAATTGCCGATTTGGCAGGTACTTTGACGGCGTTATATAATCGTGGAAATCGCTATTATATATGGGCATTTGCTATTCTGTTCGTTCTTTCTCTTTCAGCAACATTAAAGCAGATTTTCGGCAAAATGCCGCAACAAAAGTCGCTTTCAAGCGGCAAAAAGGGCGATTATGCAAATATTTTGCTGCTCACTGTATTCGGTTTGTTTTTGGTATATCCGCGGCAGTGGTTTTCTCTTCCGGTGATGGGATTTTGTGCGGCATTTGTCACGCTTTGTGTTTTTTCACCGTTAGTGCAATTTAATAAACTTTATACTATTTTGTGGTTGCAAAATAATAATTGGCTGGGAACATTTTATAAATATGCAATTGTCAAACCTTTGCGCTTAAGCGGAAAGTTGCTGTGGTTACTTGTTGATAGATTGTTGATTGAAAAAATACTTATGGGGTTTGCATTATCTTTAACTTTGCGGTGTTTGCATTTTTTCAGGCAATTGCACAATAATATAACACTTGGCGGCGCAATGATTCTGCTTTTATTGGGAGTACTTTTGTGGTTATCATATAGTATGGGTGGAGGTAGCAATGTTTAATTTACCGATTTTATTGTTACTTTTGCCGATATTAGGATGCTTTTTTGTGATGACCGCCAGAAAAGATGCCGAGAATGCTTATCACATTTCACTGTTAACCGTAGGTTCCGGAATATTTGTGATTTTACGCTTGTTTGCCGAGCTTAATTTGCAGCAAACGGAGCGGCAGTTTATTCATCGACTCGATTGGCTTAGTGAGAGTAATATTTATCTTTCTTTTGGGTTTGATACATTTTCATTAATGTTGCTGTTTGGGGTATATGTTGCGTTTTTGATAGGATTCGTCGGGTTACAAAAGAATAGCCGTAAAAATAAATCTCTTTTGGCTTGGGGATTGTATTTCTTATGGAATATGACGTGCTTTTTAAGTGCCAATGATATGATTTCATTTTATATATTTTTTGCAGCTATGCCGGTGCCGATATTTATGTTAGTCGGTAATTTCGGGAACATAAAGAAAAGTGTAAATTTGTATTTGTTTTTTATATTTAATTTTGCGGCAATTTTAATATTTTTGTGTGCCTTGTTGATTGTCTATAAGTTTTATCACGGCAATTTACCATTGCAGGAAATTGCATTGATAAATATGCCTAAACACGCTGCTGAGATTGTGTGGAGCGGTGTTTGTTTGTCTCTTTTGGCTCGAATTCCCATTTGGCCGTTTCACTATTGGATTTCTGCTCTTGCTTCAAATATCAAAAATCCGTTGGTTTATATAATTACCTGTTTGTTACCACTGTCGGGACTTTATGGGTTTATGCGTTTTTGGCAGGTTACAATTGCGGAAAGTGTACGACCATACGTTTGGGGATTGGTCATTTTTTGCCTTATTACAATAATATTTATAACTTTAATAGGAATTGCTCATAAAGATTTCTTGTATAAACTATTTGCCTATATGACTATATATTATCTGTTGTTTTTGTTGGCAGAAGTTTTGCTTTCGTTCGTTTTACTGGCGGATACATTACAAATGAATATTGCATATTCTTTGTTTATTTTCTTGCTTGTCACCTCATCTCTGATTGTTTTTGATTTGCGGATGGAACAAGAGTGTATTGATAAAAAGTGCGATTATCGTGGCATATTGGCGCACATGCCAAAAAGAGCAAAAATCTTTACTTTATTCATATTGGTTGCTTTGGGGTTGCCGATTTCATCAATGTTTTGGAATAATTTTATCATAATTTCAGCCCTGTTTAATTTCAGCTTTGTAATTGGAACTATGGTAATGTTTGCGATTTTGCTTATTACGGTTTCAATGCTGTTTGAACTGTATATTATGCGCGATTTGAAAATTACAAAATCGGCAGAGGAACAAATTGAGGATATATCGCAATATAATTTAGCCTTTTTTGCGGCTATTCTCGGTGTAATTTTATTGTCATTTTTTGATCCGTTGTGGTTTGTTTTATAGGGAGGCATGTGATGTTGGAATATGTTATATATATGTTGCCTCTATTGATTTTACTCGGAGGAATATCTTGTTTTGCGCTAATCAACTTTACTCAGGACGAGACAAATAAGTGTTTTAAGTTTTGTCGCGTATTATTGACAATTTGTCTGATAAGCATTGCTATTTTTTATAATAAACCATTGATGGCAGGTTTGACGGTAGCTAACCATTTTACAATAGTTTTTGAAATGTGGCTGTATTTGAGTGCTCTTTTGGTTCTTTACATTTCACGTAAATGGTTTGTCAACATGAAGCAAAACGGCAGTCGCTTTTGTTATGCCTTGTTGCTAGCGGTTTTATCCGGAAGTTTATTGATTGTTTCGAAAAATTTGGCTTTGACCGGAGGAGCAATTGCTCTGTTGATATTCGGTAATATAAGAATTTTGCAAACAGATACCACGAACAAACAGTCTTTTTCCCCAAATCGGATTTACCAAAGTTCTGCTTTGGTTTGTTTGATAATTTTGTTTGCCTCAATTGCCCTTTTGTATCATTACGGTCATCATTTTACTTATTCAAAAGTTAATTTATTTTTAGGGATGGCTATAGGGGAGCCGTTGATTTTCGTTGCAACAGCCGGTGTGGTAATTTGTTTTATGTTTTTGCTGTCTGCAGCCCCGCTTCATTATTGGCTGACGGAAAATTCTGCTCGTGTCAGTTTACCGGTATTTTCATATTTTCTTCTTGTTCCGTCAGGTATTTGTCTTGCGGCATTTATTAGGTTTGTGTTGAATGTTTTACCTCCTCTCAATTCGGCTTTTGCTTTATTTTTTGTAGGTGTTGCTTTTATGTCGGTTTTTGTTGGGGCAGTGGGTGCATGCAGCGGGCAAAATATTCGCAAAATTTTGGCTTATGGTTACGTATTTCAAATAGGTATTATAATTTTGGTCTTACAGCATTTTAATATTTTTGCCGCACGGACGGCCCTGACTTATTGGTTTGTTGCTTGGATGGCAATGTTAGGAGCAATCATAAGCTTATACAGCTTAAAAAGCAGGGGCGAATATCTTTCAATGTTGGTTGAATATGCCGGCGCAAAAGATAAATGTCCGCTTATTGCTTTAATGCTGACTTTTTGCTTGTTTTCAATGATGGGGCTACCTCCACTTATTGGAGCTGTGGGATATTTTGGTGTTTTGAACAATTTAGCATTTAATAATCATTTTTATGCTTTGGTATATATTTTATTGATGCTTTTGGTCATTGCTTATGCCTATTTGCAGATTATCAAGTCGATTAATTTTGATGATAATCGCAATAATTTTGATCGTTATGATAAAGGTGTAGCAATTTTATTATGTGTTATTTCGGCATTGATGATGATTTTAGTATTTCACCCGTACTATCTGTTAGAGCAGCCATGGATAATGGAGTTGGTGAATGAATAAGAAATTACCTGATTGGCAAATCTTTACTTTTGATGAAGTTGACAGCACTAACGATGTTATAAAAAATTATTGCACACAGAGTGGAAAACCTGTGGTGGTAAGGGCTTTAAAACAAGTTGCCGGACGCGGCAGACGCGGACGAAAGTGGATCAGTCAGAAAGGTAATTTGTTCTTTTCATTTGCGTGGGAGATAGATTTGCGAGATTTGGGGATGCTTGTTTTAATAAGTTCTCTCAGTCTGTGGCAAACTTTGCATCTCTTAAATCCGCGATTGAAAATTGAAATCAAATGGCCGAATGATATTTTAATTGACGGCAAAAAGGTTAGTGGGATGCTTTTGGAAAAAGGTCCGGAGAATTTTATGATTGCCGGCATAGGAGTTAATGTGTCGCAACGTCCGCCGGAAAGCGATGTAATGTATCCGACGACCTCCCTTAGTGAAAGCGGAGTTGATATATCCGCAGATGATTTGATGGAAAAATATTTGATTAAACTCAGTAATAATTTTGCTTTATGGCAGCAGGGGCATATTAATGATTTGCGACAAGAATGGTTGGATGCGGTTAAGGGTGTTGGCAAAACGATAGAAGTTCATCAAGAAAATGTTGTGATAAGAGGAATTTTTAAAGGAATTGATGAAAATGCGCATTTATTACTGGAAAATGAAAAAGGAATATGCCAAATTAGAGCAGGGGATATATTTTATATTGAGAGCAAATAATGACATATTTTAAGAAAGACGGAATTTACTTTATGCCTCTGGGTGGGGCCGATGATATCGGGATGAAGATGTATATGTATGCCGTTGATGGTAAAATTATTGTGGTTGATGCCGGTTACGGTTTTTTGGCGGACAGTTTTCCCGGAATGGATTTAGCTTATGCTTCTCCGGAGTTTTTGGAAAGTTATAAAGATGATATTGTCGGGTTGTTTATTACTCATGGTCATGAAGATCATCTGGGAGCTATTGCGCAAATTTGGCCGTCATTGCAATGTCCGGTTTATGGTATGGATTTTTCTTTGGGGCTGATAAGAGAGCGTTTGGGTGAATTCAAGATGGCGGATATGGTGCCGCTTGTTTCCGTAAATAATAATCGTAAAGTAGATGTTGAAAATTTCAGTGTAGAATTTATTGATATTGCCCATACCGTGCCGCAAACTTGCGTTTTGGGCATTCGTACCAAATATGGGAATATTCTGCATGCAACGGATTGGCGTTTTGATGATGAAGCTTTGGCAATGATCCCGACTAATTTTAAGGCTTTGCAGCAATTAGCAGATGAAGGTGTGGCAATGCTGGTTTGCGATTCAACCAATGTTATGATTGATAAAAAATCGCCCTCGGAAGCAGATGTGCGTGCACATTTAATGGATATGATTCCCCAAATTGAAGGGGGAGTAATTGTTACTTGCTTTGCTTCCAATCTTATGCGTTTAGAGAGTATAATTTTAGCAGCGAAGGCAGCAAATAGGACGCCGATTGTGGTGGGGCGTACTTTGGTAACAAATATAAAAATTGCCAAAGAATGCGGATATTTGGCTGATTTGCCTCAGGTGTTTACAATTGAGCAGGCAAAAGATGTGGCAGCTGAAAACGCCTTATATATTTGTACCGGTTCGCAAGCTAATTATCGAAGTGCACTTACTTTTATTGCTAACGGAGAGAGTAAATATATTAAATTGGATAAATCCGATACAATTATTTTTTCTTCAAAAGTAATTCCCGGAAATGAGGATAAAATTGAGCGTATGCAAGAAAAGATAATGGAAAAAGGGGCAACCGTTATTACGGACGAAACAGAGTTGGTGCATACTTCCGGTCATGCTTGTCGCGGCGATTTGAAAAAAATGTATGATTTAATTAAACCAGCAATTGTATTGCCGGTACACGGAGAAAAAAGTTTTATCAGAGAACATAAGCGTTTTGCTTTGGCTTGCGGTATAAATGAAGTTTTTTCTGCACGTAATGGAGATATGTGCTTGCTTAAAGACAATCATATTGAATGTGTGGAGCAGGTGGCGACCGACGTAATCGGGTGGGATAGAAGTCGTCCGGTATCTCTTTCATCTCAATTAGTACATAATCGACGTCGTATTGCGTATAATTGTTCAATGTATATCAGTGCGGTTATTAAGGGGAAAGAACTTATTGATTTGAAAATGTCATCAATTGATATTTTGGAAGAAAATGAGTGGCAAAAATTGTCGGAAGAAATTTTAACGGTGGTTAAGCCATTGATTGAAGAGCGTTTACAAACAGAAACGCGTAAGCAAGCGATGGAAGATTACATCCGCGGACAAATTCGTCGTCGTGTTTTTGCCGCAACGGATATTAAGCCGGTTACGCTTTTAAATGTATTTTACTTGGACGAATAAAACGGAGTAGAACTATGCCGCAAAAGAAATATAAAATATTACTAACTCGCGATCGCAGTGCTTTTTCGACCAAATGGGTATGCAATTTTGCTTCTAATTTAGCAAATGAAGGGCATGATGTTACGTTACTTTGTGACAGTTATGAAAATAAAGTTGCTGCACCTATAGATGATAGGGTTGTAAAAATAAATCTTAGCGGTAATACTGGAAATCCGTTTGTTAATTTGTGGCATTGTATGCGGAGGTATTTTAGTTTACCGACATGGAGATTTTCACGCGTTTTAAGGCAGATTGAGCCAGATATTATAATTTGCTATTTTTTGCAGGATTTATTTAATGTTACCTTTTTGCAGAAGCATAATATTCCAATTATTTTAATGATGCATAATCCGCCAGATGAAGTTTTTGCCAAACATTTAAAACATTGGTGGCAGAAAAAAATGTTTCATCATTTGATTAAAAAAGTATCAGCGGTGCAAGTTCTGATGCCGGAATTTGTTCCGATGGTGCAAGCCGAATTTCCGAACATTCCGGTTACGGTAATTCCAAATCAGGTACCGATGCCGACACAACATAAAGATTATGCGGTAAATTGTAAAACGATTATTCATGTGGCGCAAATAGCCAAAGCCAAGCGACAAATAGATTTGATTAAAGCATTCATTCCGTTGGCAAAAGAATTTTCGGATTGGAAAATAAAATTTTTCGGTAAGGTTAAAAATTCACGTCGTCATAAAAAATATATGACAGAATTGCGACAATTGATTGCCGAAAATCATTTGGAAAATCAAATTTTATTTCCGGGATTTTCTCATAATATAACCGCAGAATATCTTAATTCTGAAATTGTTGTATTGCCAAGCTATACCGAAGGTTTCGGATATGGTTTGGCAGATGGTTTGGCTCTGGGGTTGCCAGGGGTAGGTTATAAATTTGCCTTAGCGATTAATAGGATTTTGGTAAATGGAAAGAGCGGATATTTAGTAGATGATATTGCGCAGATGAGTGAAAAATTACGCGAGTTGATGCAAAATGATGATTTACGTCAGAAAATGGGAATGTATGCTCGGCAAGATATGCAGAAATATGCACCGCAAAAAGTTATTGATGCATGGCTTGAATTGATAACGCAAGTTTTGGGAGACATAAAATGATTAAAAATACTCAACATATTTATTTTTGCGCTGATAGAAAATATTTGCCATGTACTGCGGCGACTATGGCTTCAGTTCTGGCGAATGCACGAAAAAATACAAAGGTGTTTTTCCACATCATCAGTGATGATATTACCGATGATGACGTAAAAAAATTGGCGGAGTTGAACAGTATAAGACCGTGTGAAGTGGTGGTTCATTTGATTGAGGCAGACGATTTTGAACAGTATAAAAATATGGATTTCGGGTACATGTCTATCGGCACTTTATATCGTTTTAAAATTTTAGAATATGTGCCGAAAAATGTAGATAAGGTTCTATATCTTGACGGTGATATGATAGTTACCGGTGCACTTGATGGGTTGTTCGATACCGATTTAGAAGGTTTTTACGCCGGAGTTGTGGAAGAAAAAGGAGCATTTCAGGCAAAAAATCTGCGTCTGAAAAGCGGAAAATATTTTAATGCCGGTATGATTTTATTTAATGTCAAAGAATTAAAAAAGCACGATATCGTAAAGGAAGCTTTGCAATATTATCAGCAAAATAAGGAGCGTATCGTATCGCATGATCAGGATATATTGAACGGAATGTGGGATGAAAAAGTTAAGTTTTTAAATCAAAAATTTAATGTTCCTTCGTTTGTAAAAAAGTTTAAGAATCCTACCATAATCCACTATACCGGTTTTGTGAAAAAGCCATGGCATGCTTATTGTCGTCATCCGCAGAAAAACGAGTGGCTCAGATATGCTCAGATGTCGCCTTATAAGAAAACTTCGGGGCAACTTATTTGCTTTTTACTTAAACGGGCATTAACTCATATTTTCTATTTTGCCAAAGATCCGACGCATAAAAAATACTATATTTTAAGTATTTTAGGTATGAATTTCGGCTTGGGAAAAAAGGACGATAAGCAACTAGACTGATTTTTTAGCAGCGATTGTATTTTTAATAAAAGTCATCAATTTTTCCAGATCATCCCAGATAACGGAAATTTCCAAAACGTTGATATATTTTTGCATTGACGGAGGGATTTTTACAAAATCTTTGCTGGTGGTATAGATTTCCGCATTTATTTGTTGCGCTTTTTCTACTAGTTTCTGCAACTCTTGATGAGAATAAAAATGGTGATCCGGAAAATCAACCGTTTCTACAACGTTGAAGCCGTAAGTTGTTAAAGTATGATAGAACTTCTGCGGGTGGCCAATACCGGCAAAGGCTAAAATATTAGGGTTACTGATAGTAGTTTGTGCCGCTTCGGTATGGGCAAAAAAGACCGGTAATCTACTACGTTGCGCTAAGTTATGTTTGTCCTTGCCCAGAATTATTAAAGCATCGGCACGCTTTATACCATCGGCAAATGTTTCTCTTAAAGGACCTGCAGGAATAATTTTTCCGTTACCAATGCCGTAATGACCGTCAAATACCAAAAAAGAAACATCTTTATATAAGCTGGGATTTTGGAAACCGTCATCCATGATGATGATATCGGCACCTTCCTTAATGGCCAATTGGGCACCCTGATAACGATCGGCATTTACCACTACGGGAGCTTGTTTTGAGAGTAAAAGCGGTTCATCACCGACTTCGTGAGGGGTATGTTTGGTGTTGTTAACGATAACATTTTGCAATTTTCCGCCATAACCGCGTGTTACAAAAAACGGATGAAACATTTCCGTTTCCAACATTTTTGCCAAAGACAGCGAAACCGGAGTTTT
>CADBMG010000049.1 GCA_902795745.1 uncultured Pseudomonadota bacterium | reverse complement strand
TCTGGGGTGTAGTAACCTCCTCATGCACGTCAGTACAAGACGTAATTGTGCTCCCAAAGGTCAGTTGACCGGAGGGCGGCAGAATAAACCCTTGTGTCGGTCAATACGCCGCACTATCTTGCATGAGTAGTTACTAACCTCCGGTCGCTAATTAAGCGGCTTTTCTCTTTTTAAATCATAAGTCAACAATAAGTCAACAAATAGAAGAATAATGAGAAAAAAAGCGACTTGTTATACCGAATCGCTTATCATAGTTAAACCAGAATAAATTTAATTGATTTTTTAATTTTTCCTCTGTATTATACGAAACGAATGTAGATTTCTGCATTCTGAGTACCTTAAAGGTGCAAGAGGGCTTTCGTAGGCTCAATATTAGCGTCGGTGTTAGGATATAACATCGTCAAATTATCAGCTGTTTGTAGCGGCTGAGAATAAATATATCCCCGATTCATAGAGATATGGTCGGGGAGCTCTTAGCGAATGTTCAAGAGCTGTGACTTATCTCTGAAATACACGGCTTAAAAGGCTAAGAGAATCATTTACGCTAATATGATTTACGAACTCTCCGACCGCCTATCAAAGGTGGTCATTGTTTTACTTAACTATAGGAGAATTCGTATGTGGAAAATTATAAAAGAAATAGCGGGGGTTTTGGTAACAATTGTAATCATAATTAATGTTGTAAAATATTATTGGGAATTCTATAATCCAACCTGTACAAACAAAGATACTACGACAAATATTGTTGAGGTTCTTAATTCTATCGACTTAATAAGAGAACTTGGTTTGAAAGTTACTGTATTAAATGAGATACAAGAAACTTCATATAATAGAAGCAAAAAAGAGCTCTCATGCACGGCAAATGCACATTTGAGCAACGGAGAAATTACACCTATTTCATTCAAAGTTACGAGTAAAAAAGATAGTCTTTATTATGAAGCTGAGTTTACGGGAGCTGAAGAGTTGGTAGATGATTACGATGATGAGGAGGATTATGATGATGAAGAATAAATTTAAAATTTGTTTATCGATTTTTACTTTTCTGCTATTGTCAGCTTGTGAGACGATTCAAATTATAAATGATAGCCAACCTCTATACGAAAACAGAGAAATTTATTTTGTAGGTGGAGGGAAATGCCTTCAAAAAAGAGAATTTTATTCAAATGCCACTATACAACCGCCCGTTGAATACAATACCGTGGATTGTAAGTTGATTAAGGGCGAAAAATATATCGTTAAAAATGTTGCATATTTATCATGCTCTCGAGATATAGACTATCCTTGCAATAGCGGAGGGGAAGGCAGGTTCTACCTTAAATTAGAGCCTGATGCCAGCGTTATAATTACGCAAGAACAGCTTAAAAGCGGTGAACTTCCTTATGGTTTTGTTGATGAGCAAGGTGTATCTAAATATAAGCAGGAAATAGAAGCAGAGAAAAAGGCTGCAGAACTTGCTAAAGAGCAAAAAGAAAGAGAAATATTGGAAAATTTAATTTTGCAAAAAAAGATTATATCGAATTTTCAAAAGAATGGTAAAGCTCTGGCACAAAAAGTTTGCCGAAATACAACTCCCAATACATTTGAATATTATAAATGCTCAAATACTTTGATACATCAGCTGAAAAGAGAAAAAACAGGTCAGTTGGAAAGCTGTTCGGAACTGCAATATCTTTCCTTAGAATGTCAAGCGATGGTGAGTTCTATAGCTAATCTGCTCATTGTTACTCCAAAAGCTACAAAAGCGCAGATGGAAAAGTTAACTGCCGGTTTTTATGCTGTCGGTGCAGAATGTAATTGTTCAATGGATAAACTTTTTGATAGATTGTATAGTCAAAAAAACAAATAAATTCCGTAATGATTATCGAGACCATACGGGATTAATTAACGCTAAATATAAGTTCTGATAAATGTTGAAACTCCTGTGGGGCGGCTCATCACCGCCCCTTTCTTAGAATCGGCTATTTAAATTTACAAAGTCAGTCTGTTTTCCTTTTTTACTGATTTATTAAGATTATATGCCTAGTTTATCTCTTTGTTATATATGCAATGAAAAAAATAGAAGGTTGATAAATTACACTCAATTTAGCAGTAATTTAGATGTTAAAACCTTTCTGTAATTTGTTTAATTTATTTTAATCTTTTTAACTTATGATAAAATCCAAAGGAGTCTTCTCTGCATTTGCAGAGTGGTCTGCAGTGTAGGATTTTCCTTAGGTTTAGGCGATTCTGAACAATGGGTAAAAAAATATAAAAGAGATAAGATATGAGCAAAAAAATTTTTATATTCGGCATTATTTTGACGCTTACCGCATGCAGTTTATTCGGCTCGTATTATGAACCGGAAACTGTCGGTATCGGTAAAGATGTTAATGAACTTAAACTTTCGCCTTGTGCTTGTATGCAGGTGGAAATGATTAAGAATGTGCCGGATTGGTTTATGGAAACGATTTAACAAAAAAGAGATGAACCGATGGCAGATCAGTTAGGAATAGGAAATACGCAGCAACGCTTAATCGACAATCAACCGCAGCGTCGACCTTCAACTTCCGCAACATCACGGAAGATAAATCGCAACGAAGCCTCATTACTTGTAAATGCAAGTGAGAAGCGTTATTTGTGGACAGCTCGTGCCTTCGCGGTTGTTACGGCAATAAGCTTATGTTGCAATTTGATTTTGCTTCTGACAATTGCCAATCTTTTGCCGTTGCATCGGGTTGAACCATACTTACTGACGCTTTCCAACAAAGAAGATCAGGTGTATAACATTATCCCGTATACGCGCTCGATGGATTCACAAAAATCAATTACCGAAACGTTTGTGCGAGAATATGTATTATTGCGTACCACTTTGT
Organism: uncultured Pseudomonadota bacterium; assembly: GCA_902795745.1. GTDB lineage: Bacteria > Pseudomonadota > Alphaproteobacteria > RF32 > CAG-239 > RUG410. Next base: position 938 of record CADBMG010000049.1, on the reverse strand, counting down.
TGCCTGATGTTGAAGAAATGGAATCGCGTTGGCAGACAGGTGGCGATTTGCAGGAAATGTCTTCCAATTTGGTTTATCAGGATTTTTTAAGTAATACCGGTAAAAAATTGATGCAACGGATGCGTCAAGATGGCTTGACCAGCAACGTTCGCATCTTAACGGTTAATGAAATAAGTGACGGATTATGGCAGGTGGAATATGTAGTGGACTATTATTTGCCGTCATCATATACGCCGCGTACCATAAAATACAGAGCAAGTTTAAAGATTCAATATCAACCTCGACGCGTTCAATATAAAGAACGATTGAAAAATCCGGTCGGATTTAAGGTTATATCATACGGAACAAAACGAATTAAGGAATAAGGATAAAACAATGAAAATGAGTTTTAAAAATTGGATATTCGTTATTTTAGGCATAGTGGCGGCAACTTCTGCCAACGCTCGATTGATTGATGATGATTCAATGGATCAATATGCCGATCAGTCGCAAGGCAATTATCAGCCGATGAATTTGAGTTATGCCGGGTTTAACTCACTTGGTATGATTCAAAGTGCATGGCAGGATCCGTTGCAGAATTTAGGTGAAGGACAAAGCAAGCCGGCGTATTCAAAATATTATTGGTCACCGGATTTGGTATTGCCTATTCGTTTGCGTGAAGCCATGATGACTTTGGTTAATTTTCCGGAATGGGAGCTGATTGAAAACATTTATATCGGCGATACCAATTCGTTTGACGGTCAAATTTCCGGTCCGAACACTTTACTGTTGTATCCGCGCGCCGGTACAAATGTCGGAGTTGACAGTAACATTATTGTTTTCGGTCGTTCGGGAAATAAATACGTTTTCTATGTTAAAAGTGAAGGTGTAAATACGGAGCGCCTGACAAACTCCATTATAGATATTGATGTCGTCGATGGCGCCGGCGCATCGGGAGG
>CADBMG010000048.1 GCA_902795745.1 uncultured Pseudomonadota bacterium | reverse complement strand
TTTTATCAATCGCGGCAATTCAGAAGAATACGTTAACCGCGTCAGCTCTAAAGAGGGCTATGACAAACGGTTGCCGCAATGGCAAGCAACCGGCAAGCCGATTATATATTTGGAGGCCGGCGAGACATTGGAAAGCTATTTGCAAGCACATCCGGAATATCCGAAGCTTTTGCCGAGAGATAACTCTCCCCTCAAATTAAAAACGGCAAAAGCCGAAATCGAAAGATAATATTTAAAACAAAAAACACTGTTTTTTTATTTTCATTGTAACTACAAATAAAAGTCACGGCCTTTGCCTTCTTTAATATCTGCCAAATGTTGCAGAACAAATTTGGCTGAAGCATCAGGTAACTTTGCAACCTCTTGTGCAATAACTTTTTCTCCTAATGTTTTGGTCTGAGACGAAGCATAGTCCGTCAGATATTCTTGTAAACTCAAAAGAGCATTTGGATGACAGAAATGATGAATCGACTTGTTTGCGCAAAGTTTCATAAATTGTTCGCCGGTACGATGCTTGCGATAACAAGCCGTGCAAAAACTTGGAATATGACCATTTTCTAAAAGCCAATATACAATTTCATCAAGAGTTCTATTGTCACAAATATCAAATTGAGCGGAATCATTATTTTCATCATTAGGGTTACTATATCCTCCGACAGAAGTTTTTGAACCTCCGGAAATTTGAGAAATACCTAACTCTAGTGCCCTTTCGCGAGTTTCTTTGCTTTCTCTGGTAGAAATAATCATCCCTGCTGTCGGTACCGCAATTCTTAAACATGCAATGATTTTAACAAAAATGTCGTCGCTTATACAATCAGCAAATAATGCCGGATTTATACCATCAGCCGGTCTTAGCCGCGGAACACTGATTGTATGCGGCCCAACATTAAATACGGTTTTTAGGTGTTCAACGTGCATCAATAATGCCGTAAATTCATACAAATAAGTTGAAAGACCAAATAATACACCTATACCTACATCGTCAATACCTCCACGCATAGCTCTGTCCATAGCTTCGGTCTGGCGATTATAATCATGCTTAGGTCCGGTTGGGTGTAATTTTTCATATCTTTCGCGATTATATGTTTCTTGGAACAATATATACGTTCCGATTCCTGCATCTTTTAGCTTTGTGTAGCTTTTTTCATCAGTGGCGGCAATATTAACGTTAACACGTCGAATCGATCCGTTTTTATGTTTAATCTTATAGATTGTATCAATACTTTCTAAAACATAGTCAAGAGGATTCATTACTGGGTGTTCGCCAAGTTCCAATGCTAAGCGTTTATGTCCCATATCTTGCAGGGCAATGACTTCACTTTCAATCTCTTGTTGAGTCATTTTTTTTCGTGGCATATTTTTATTTACTGCATGATAAGGACAATAGGTACATCCGTTAACACAGTAATTTGAAAGATATAAAGGCGCGAATAAAACAATGCGATTGCCGTAAAAATCAAGTTTAATTTGTTTGGCTAATTTTTTAATTTGTTGATTTATTTCCGGTAAATCGTTCATAAGTAACAACAGAGCTTCTCGATGCGATAATCCTTTTTCTTCACGAGCTTTTTTTAATATTTGCTTCAATAACTCTATATCATTTTTGTGATGTTGTGCAAACTCTATGCTTTCAACAACCTCATCGTGGCAAATGAACTCATCTGCCACGAGAGAAGATGGATTATATTTATATTTTTGCATTGCTACCTATTTTGCTTTTGGGGCATTATCCGAAAAGTTATACAATTCGGCAACAGATACCTCTTTTTCTGTTATTTTTGCCAATCCCAATATATGGTCAACAATTTTTTCCTCAAAAGCAGGAGCACGTAGAGATTCAAGAGCATTTTTATTTTTCATATAATAGTTGAACACTGCCTGCTCTTGTCCCGGATATCTTTTAGCCTCAGCAATCAAGGCGTTGTTAATATCTTCCGATGTCAAAGTCAATTTAGCACTAGAACCTATTTCAGAAAGGAGCAAACCTAATTTAACTCTACGCAAGGCTATTTCTTTATATTCTGCTAAAATATCTTTTTCATTACGCTTTTTATCTTCTTCATCTAGGCGACCTTGCGCTTTTGCATCTTTGTATTGTTTCTCAATAGCAGTATATTCGGCATCAATCAATTTTTGAGGTACTTCAAATTTATATTCCTTATCCAAAGCATCTAACAAATCCCGCTTTAATTTAATACGGGATGTTGCATCATAATCCTCCGCAATACGAGCCTCTATTTTCGCTTTCATATCAGCAACATCTTTTGCTCCCATCGCTTTTGCCAATTCATCATTAACTTCCGCCTCTTTTTTGGTGCGTAGTTCTTTAATCGTTGTTATAAATACAGCATCTTTTCCGGCAAGATTTGCTGCATGATATTCCTTAGGAAACGTAACTTTTACTTCAACGGTTTCTCCCGCTTTATGACCGACTAGTTGATCTTCATACCCAGGAATAAACGAACCTGAACCAAGTTCTAACGGATAAGCATTACCTTTACCGCCTTCAAACTCATTTCCGTCAATTGAACCTACAAAGTCGATTACAACAATATCGCCTTTTTGAGCCTCTCTATCATCTTCGACTTTTACTGTCTCACGACGAGATTCAGCCATATATTTTACGGCTTTTTCAACTTCTTCCTCCGGAACCTTAGCAACATATTTAGTTAGTGAAATTTTCGAAAAATCACCTAAAGTAATTTCCGGTAAAATATCTGTTTCGACAATGAAATCAATATCCTTACCATCTTCAAACTTTTCTAGCTTTATATCCGGTGTCATAGCCGGACGAATTTTAGTTTCAGCCATTAGTTGATTGGTTGCATCACGAATCATATCGTCCAAAACTTCTCCTAAAATGGAAGAACGATATTTTTGCGTGATCATTGATTTAGGAGCTTTCCCTGCTCTAAATCCTGGCAATTTTGCATTCTTTGCAATTTCTTCCAATTTTTTATCAATAGCATTGGCAAAATCAGTCGCTGCAATTGTTACATTGTACTTTTTATTTAATCCCTTAGATTCTAATTCTTTAAATTTCATCTTTATCACTCTGTTAAACTGTTTCTACAATGGTGCGGATAAAGAGACTCGAACTCTTACGCCCTGCAGCACCAGAACCTAAATCTGGCGTGTCTACCAATTCCACCATATCCGCGTGAGACCTCTCACTTGGTATTGATGTTAAGCATATTTATTTTTATAAATCAAGTAAAAAATCATAAAAGTGTTATACTTAACGAACATATAATAAAAAATCCCTTGTGACCTTTAGACGACAAAAGATTTTTTTCAAAGAATGTTAGGCGTATCTCTTAACATCAATGACACGAAGTAATAGATTTAATATTAGAGGATTTGATCGAATTTGAGGATAGAGATGATTTGAGATGAGATATCGACGACATCAGGGGTA
>CADBMG010000047.1 GCA_902795745.1 uncultured Pseudomonadota bacterium | reverse complement strand
TTCAACGCGTACATATTCGGGACAGGTTTGTTCAGCGGGCAAATGTTGTTCACCACTGCCAAGTGAATATGTCGGTGGATGCTATTCCGGAAAAAGTTGCTCAGACGGTTGCGGCGGCACGAGAACATGCTCAAGTTATAAATGTAGCAGCAGTCAGCGTTGTTACAACAATGCATGTTGTACACCGTATGGCAACGAGAGCTCATTTTCTTGCTCGGAGAGCTATCCTTGCAGTGACGGTTGCGGCGGAACAAGAACCTGCTATCGTTCAAAATGTAGCGGTAGTCAAAGATGCTACAATGGCTCATGCTGCACGCCGTATGGCAATGAAAGCTCATTTTCTTGCTCGGAGAGCTATCCTTGCAGTGACGGTTGCGGCGGAAGAAGAACCTGCTATCGTTCGAAGTGTAGCAGTAATCAAACTTGTAAAAACGGAAGTTGCGTAGATAACATACCTGAGCCGCCTAATGAGCCATGTCCTAACGGTTGGTTGTGGCATACGAACAGCAAAAAATGGACTTGTAAAGAATGCAACAACACGGGAGGATGTTGTGATCGTGGGGGCGGCGAATGGGGTATTTGTACTTCAGACGGCGAGTGTGCCCAAAACTCTGCGGCTTCAAGCTGTGGTGCAAGCAGTAACTGTTGGGTTGAATACTGTAGCGGTAGCTGTTGCGGTGAAGACCATGGAAGTCCGAGTGAAGCTAGTGAAATTGATGCCAGTGCTTTATCCGATTATTATGTTTTTTGTAGTAAATACGGAGCTCCTAAGAAAAGGCTCTCAGGTGGTTGTTAATAGCATAAAAATCTGATCTTATGGTTCAATAAAAAGATTTGTAATTAAAGAGATGTAGAAAAACAAAGGAGGTGAATAGATAATTAAATAAACTTAAAACCCTAATAAATATAAACCCTATAATATAACGGAAGTAGGTCTTTAATCCTTCCGTTTTTCTTTTTTTAATAAGGTGGAATAAAATATAGAAAACGTGATTGCAATGTACGAATTGAAAAAGTAATATTGAGAAGAAAAAAACTTTATACAGGCGAGATTGCTACACTTCCGAGAATCATTCGCAATGACTGAGTAGGTAGTACGTCAGTCAGACTTGATAAGGTTGATAAAAGATGATTTCTCGTAAAGAGTTTAGCAGTACGGTTTCCCAAATCTCTGTTGTTTTGGAGAGATTTACAGTTAAAACATTCCGGTTATCCGAAGATAACGGATAATAAAAAACAAATCCGAATAGGATGTATACATGATTGATGATTGTTTGAATTATAGCTACTTTTGCAAATAAGGTTGAATGTAATAATCAAACAATTCCTTATCTTTTGGCCCCCAGCCCATGATATAGTGTTCGCCGAAACAAATCAGCGGGGTACCGGCAGAGCCGCGGATTTTATATTGAGTTACCGCATCTTTGAACAATTTTCGATTTCCCGGTAATTTCAAATCACGACTGATTATTTTCAAATCAGGATATTTATTTTTGATGTATCTCGCTGCGGTATGACAATGCGGACAAGTTTGTTGATAGAAAAAGTACACTTGCTGCTTGCTGAGTTCAGTTATATCATCTTCCGAGTGGCAAGAAGCCAAAAAAATTATGCCCAAAATGCCTAAAGCAATGCCAAATATCTGACGCATTTTTTCCTCTACTTATTCAATACAACAATTAACAGCTTTGCGAACAAGTTTCTTCATTTTAGAAAAAGGAGTATCCTCTTCTTGTACAGTGGTTTCCTTAACCTGTTCAACTACGGCATCTTGCATGGCTGTTTGAGCTTTAACTGCTATTTTTTTAACCTCTTCAACATCCGGTTCAATCCACTTCAAATCTTTTGTTTCCATCATGCCCATATTGAGCCCCCAAAACAAGCAGTACAAATCATAAGCGGAATTGAACAACTTATATGCTTCTTCATCACGTCCGAGCGATTGTTGCTTTGTTCCAACTTCCATTAAACGCATTGAACTGGCAAGCAGATGTTTAGAAATGCACCAAACTTCACCTTCGTAACTCGGAATGATTTTTTGTAAAAGATTTTTTCGTGTTTCACGTATTTGTTTAATTAAGTCAAAATACGAATTCTTTCCGGTTTTAGCACCTGAAAATACCAGATGTTCTTCAATGGAAATAAGGTTCATGATGGCAATACTCAAATCCTGATCAGAAGATAAATCCTTAGGGTTAAGTTTTTTTGCTGCATCTACACGCTCAACGAATTCTTTTACATTTTCTGCTTTTTTCATAATATAGCTCCTTAATTTAAAGCACATTTTATATGCCCTAAGATAAGGCTGAGATATGGGCTTGTCAAGTATATTCCTATTTTTTTAATTTATTATTAGAGATAATACTTGATTTTGTGTGGGCTATCGGTTAATTTTGTGTTTAGAAAGGGAATGACTATGGCAATAATCCATAAAAAAATATTGGCAAAGTATTTCAATCAGATTCTTCTAGGAGAAAAAAAGTTTGAACTTCGTTTGGCAGACTTTAAGGTTGAAAAAGGAGATACACTTTCGCTGATTGAGATAGATGATGTTTCAAAGAAAGAAACCGGTAGAATGTTGGACGTAGATGTGTCGTATGTTCTTAAAACAAAGGATTGTCGCTTTTGGTCGGAAGAAGACATTAATGAATACGGTTTTCAAATAATTCAATTTAATGTGCATAAAGGAGAATAAATGGGTATTTTATCTTCTATACCGTTTATGTCGCTTGGTGGAGGTATGTTGGGATTTACCATATCTCTTATGTTGGTAACCATTATTTTGGCACTATGGGCATTGGTATTGCTCGTATTACATCCTTTACATGCTACAATGTTTGTGATTGCCGCATTGTTTGAGTATGCTCTTATTTATTTTTTTGGTTTTCACTTGTGGATTGATTTGATATCCTTTTTTGTGTTCTACATTACTATTTTCGGTATATACACCTTAGGACTGCGGCGTTTTCTACCGTTGCCAAAAGCAGAAGTTGAAATGTTGATTAATCTTGCCAATTTAAAACGTGAAGATTTGCTTTCCGATGATGAATATAAGGCTGCAAAAAAACGTTTATTGAAATTGCGATAAACTATTCATTCATTAACAAAATATTGTTGCGTTCTCTGAGCAGTTGTTGGTAACGTGCATTAAGCTCATCCAAATCGGTCGGTTGTGTTTGCATCAAACCCATACATTCTTTGATGTCGTTATCAATCTGTTTTAATTGAATGGTTTGCAAATTGTTGCTTATTTGCGCATTTAAGTCTGCCATAGAGAGTTTTTGCTGGCGATACATATTAATTTCCCATAAATCTCCGACTTCACCGATGAAATTTAATTTTACTTTTTCCAGCAGAATATCACTGTCTAAATTTTCTGTTTCTTGATTGATTTCCAATATTTCGGTTAAAATCTTTGCCATTGCCGAATTGCCTATATCAAATGACATCAAGCGTTCTTCATACTTTCCGATAAGTTCCGGATACAGCAACATGGCAGCAACGATGCTACGCAAATCTAAATCGGTAAGCGGCGGTTTTTTTACAAAATTAAAGTGCTCTGTCTTTTTTAATTGCGGTATATTTCTAACCGTTGCCGATGCGTTATTTGTCGCGGTTTGTTCCTGTTTTTTCTTGTATTGAGAACCTCGGCCGAATGTATAATATATCCGCTGTTTCATCTCTTGCATATAATAACTGCGAATTTGCGGATCTTTAATTTTATTGACTTCTTCGTAAGTTTCTTTTTCAATCAATGCTTTTTGTTCGGGAGTTTCCGTATCTTTATTCATTTTGCATTTGTGCCACAATATATCAACAAGCGGTTTGGCACGCTGTAAATACTGCTCAAATACCTGAGGTCCGAGAGTGTGTAACAGTTCATCAGGATCTTTCTTTTCCTTTAAGAATATATAATTTACAGAATAACCGGCTCGCAAAATAGGTAAAATTCTATCAATTGAGCGAATAGCTGCCTTGATTCCGGCTCCATCACCGTCAAAACATAGGGTAGGGGTAGGGCAGACTTTCCACGCCTCTAATACTTGTTCTTCGGTCAAAGCTGTTCCTAGCGGTGCTACTGCATAGTTAAAGCCAAAACTGTCAAGAGCTATCACGTCCATATATCCTTCACAGATAATTAATCTTTTGGCTTGATATGCCGCTTCCCGAGCATGAGTCATATTATACAAAATGCGTCGCTTATTAAAAATCGGCGTTTCCGGCGAGTTAAGATACTTAGGTTGACTGTTATCCATAATCCGCCCGCCGAAAGCTATGACATTACCCTGTTTATCCATAATCGGAATCATCACTCTGTCACGGAAGAAATCGTGTGAAGAGCGACTTTTATCTTCTGGAACGGCAATTAGTCCAAGTTCGACCATATCTTGTTCGGAAATTCCTTTAGATAACAGCAGAGCTTTTAATCCGTTATTATTTGGAGCATAACCTAAACGGAATTTTTGCAGCACTTCTTCACTTAAACCTCGTTTTTCCTTAAAGTAGCGCAAACCATTGGCACCGATAGGCATACGTAGATTTTTTTCAAAAAAAGCCGCCGCCATATCCATAATCTCATACAACGATTTGCGTTTTTGGCTTTGTTCCTGACTTTCTTTGGAGAATTCCGGCATCTGCATACCGGCTTGGGAGGCTAATTTTTTTACGGCTTCAATAAAAGGCAATCCTTCCGATTCCATCAAAAATCGCACTATGTCTCCATGTGCTCCGCATCCGAAACAATGGTAAAATCCTTTGCTTTCATTAATGGTGAATGATGGTGTCTTCTCATGATGAAAAGGACATAAACCGAGATATTCGCGTCCGCGTTTGGTCAGCTTAACCTTTTGTCCGATAATATCGGCAATGGAAAGACGGCTACGCAATTCATCAAGAAATTTGGATAAATCATCATTCATTTTGTTATGCGATTAACTTAACAGTTGTTTAATTATTGCCGAAGCAGCCCCAAAGTCCATTTGGCCGGTATATTTACCTTTGAGTGATCCCATAACTTTGCCCATATCTTTGATTCCGGCAGCTCCTGTTTCGGCAATGGCAACTTTAATCGCTGCCGTTATCTCATCAGTACTAAGTTGTTTCGGCAAAAAGCGGGTAATAACCTCAATTTCATCTTGCTCTTTGGCAGCCAAGTCCGGACGATTACTTTCGGTATAAATGCGAATCGACTCGTTGCGTTGTTTAATCATGGTCTGCATCATAGCCAACAAATCGTTATCGCTGGCTTTTTCAAGTCCCTTTCCGCGAGCCTCGACATCCTTTTCTTTCTGTCCTGCAATAATTAAGCGAACAGCATTAACTGTTTTCATATCACGTTGTTTCATTGCTTCTTTTAAGCTGTTTTGCAAATCATCTCTTAACATTTTTATCTCCCATTGAAATTTTTATTTTGCGGAACAAAAGATAAGTTAATTTTTTTCTCATCCGCGGTTTTATTTTCTAAGCGTATAAAGAACATAGCACCCGTGTTAGGTTTGATGTCATTCATTGCTATTGTTTTAATTTCTTCGCCGGCAATTTTACCGTTACTGTCATACATTATTGCTTTTATCGGTAACAATTTCACCTTATATGAACCTTTATTGTAGACGCGTCCGGATATTTCCACATAGTGGTTGATTCCTTGTTCGGTTTGGTTTATTTCCAATTGATCAAATACCAAATTATTTCCGGCATAAACACTGTCAAGATGCATACCATCGTAAAAGTCTTCCATCTGCGGAATAAATCGTACAATTTGATAACGATTATTATAGACGATAAGAATTGTCATAACAACGATTATACAAAATAGCAAGCTATTTACAATAAAAGGAGAGAAGAAAACTTGCATTTTGCGCTTAGTTTTAGCCAGCGGTTCAGTTTCTTTATCTTGTGCAACGGCATCCTTTTTGGTATAAAGCGGATTTTTTTCAACACTTTCAGACCATTTTTCTTCTCCGCTGAACAGACTATCGGTAT
>CADBMG010000046.1 GCA_902795745.1 uncultured Pseudomonadota bacterium | reverse complement strand
CCGCCTGAACTGCTACTTGAACCACTACCGCCCGAACTACTGCTCGAAATCACTTCCGTACTGCCACCGGTTGACCAACTGCCGCCGATTGTATATCCGCTTCCCGGATATCCTCCGGAAATTTTTTCATCGCTTTCGTTTGCATTCAAGCCTGCCAACTCTGCGTCAGATAATTCATCGCCATTCTGATTATCTCCCGTGCCGGTATTTCCTCCCGTAGCTGAACCACTTCCTGACGTTCCACCACCGGATGATGAGGAAGGTAATGATGCAGCAGAAGAACTGCTGTTACCTCCTCCACCTCCACCACCACCGGCGGCCGCTGCAATAGCTACTCCACCACCGATAATGGCTGCACCGCCAAGCCAATACTTTGTAGAAGAAGACATTGACGACTTTACTGTGTACATGCATGAAGCTGAAGGATTTGCGCCATATTGCAAAAGCAAATTATAAGCACTTTTTTGCCCATCGGATGCAGCCTTACACAAAGCTGTATTGCCGGATGAATCTGTACTGTCTATGGCATATCCTTGACTGAGATAAGATTCTATTGACCTAAAATCACCACGTTTCGCTGCACTATAAATTGCATCACTCACCGAACCAAAGGCAAATGAAGGCAAGGCATACAATAGCATTGCAGAACTTAAAACAACGGCAGGCTTAAAATCAGTCATACGAACTTCCTAAAACTTTCTGTTATACGATGCATTGACAATAGCACATTTTAGCCACCGTTGCAATAAAATGAATCGTTATTGACACAATTTAATTTTTCGCTTATTAATCAATTACGATAAGGAGAAAAAACATGGATATTAATCAGCTGAAAATATATGGGCAATATCTGCTTCCTAAGCGCGCTATTACGCGTTTAGTCGGTTATGCCGCGGGAGCAAAACTGGGGGAAATTACCACATTGGCCATTCAAAATTTTGCCAAATTCTATCGCGTAAATCTGCAAGAGGCAGATGGTAAAATTACAGACTACAAAACATTTAATGACTTTTTTGCCCGTCGTTTAAAAAGCGGCGCAAGAAGTATAGATAATAATGACAATAGCATAGTATTTCCGGCAGATGGACGTATCAGCGCATTCGGAGAACTGAAAGAAAACATACAATTACAAGCCAAAGGTCATTATTTTTCTACCGATGCCCTTTTGGCATCTGAAACAGACAGTGCTCTATTTGATGATGGTAAATTTATAACTGTTTATCTTTCTCCAAGTGACTATCATCGTGTGCATATACCATTTGCCGGCAAACTCATAAAAATGACTTATGTTCCGGGGGAATTGTTTTCTGTAAACCCTTTATATGTGAAAAATATTCCTGAGCTTTTCTCTCGCAACGAAAGAGTTGTTTGTATATTTGAAACTCCTATCGGTAAAATGGCAATAATACTGGTAGGTGCCGCCATTGTACGTAGCATATATATGAACTGGTGCGGCATCGTTGCTCCAAACAAAGCAAATGAACCCCAAACATATGAATACCCTCTTCGTGATATTAGTTTTCATAAGGGAGATGAAATCGGTAAATTTATGATGGGAAGTACGGTGATATGCTTGTTTGAAAAAGATAAAATAAAATTCGATGAGGCATTACAAATCGAAAGACATATCCAAATGGGGCAGAAAATGGGAACAATATTATAATTTTTTGTTTGCACATTATCGCAAAAAAAGGACTCTTATCTAGCCGATAGGAGTCCTTTCATTTAGCTTTATACCACGATTAAATCATAGCCATTCCGCCGTTAACATGAATGGTTTGACCGGTAATATATTGTGCCTCATCAGATGCCAAAAATGCCACGACATTAGCAATATCCTGTGCTTCACCCAATTTTTGTTCCGGAATTTTGGCAAGCAAAGCAGCTTTAACATCATCAGGTAAAACGTCAGTCATAGGAGTGCGAATAAAACCCGGTGCGATAGAGTTAACCGTAACACCGCGAGAACCTACTTCTTGTGCCAAACATTTATTCATGGCAATCATACCTGCCTTAGAAGCTGAATAATTGGCTTGTCCGGCATTTCCCATAACACCGACAACAGAAGCAATACCGATAATACGACCGAAACGGCGTTTAATCATTCCGCGAACAGCGGCACGTGCCAACTTAAAGCCGGCAGAAAGATTAACATCCAATACTAATTGCCAATCTGCATCACTCATACGCATAAATAAATTATCACGTGTTAATCCGGCATTATTAACCAAAATATCAATGCGTCCCATTTTTTCTTCAACTTCTGCAACCAAGCTTTTAACGGCTTCGGCATCGGTCAAATTAGCTACGAAGCATTCAGCATTTCCGCCCAATTCATTTTTTAAGGCTTCCAAGCGTTCGGCATTCATGTCGGTTAAAGCCAAAACAGCTCCCTGTTCATGTAACGTATGAGCAATTTTGTGTCCCAAACCACCGGCAGCACCGGTAATTAATGCAACTTTTCCATCTAATCTAAACATGTTATTTCCTTTCATTTATAAATTTTTTGCCAATTCTTCGATTTCTGCGACAGAACCGACTGAAATTGAGTTAATATTTTTATAACCGCGCTTAGCAATACCGGAAAGCACTTTTCCTGCTCCGAGTTCTACCAAATCGGTTACTCCCTGTTCGTCCAAATAGTTCATTGTTTCGCGCCACCGAACGGTGCCGGTTACTTGCGCAATAAGCTGCTTAATAATTTCTTTGTGATCAGTTATCGGTTGCGCCAATACATTCGCAATAAGAGGAATTTGTGCATCTTTGGCTTCAACCTCCATAAATGCACGTGCCATAACGTCAGCTGCCGATGCCATATATGGGCTGTGAAACGGAGCACTTACCGCCAATTTGATGCATTTTTTAGCTCCAAATTCCGGTGCAATTTCAATTGCTCTGTCTATTGCAGACATTGCCCCTGATAAAACCACCTGTCCGTCTGAATTATCATTTGCGGCTACGCACATATCTTTACCGTTGGAACATGCGTCAGCCAAAGCTCCAACATCTTTGTACGATAAACCGATTACCGCTGCCATACCGCCAACTCCGAACGGAACAGCATTTTGCATTGCCTGACCGCGCAAGCGTAATAGTTTTGCCGTATCATTAAGTGAGATCACTCCCGCAGTGCAGGCTGCCGAATATTCTCCGAGAGAATATCCCGCCACATATGCTGCTTTGTCCTTTAATTTTATGCCGAAATCTTTATCCAAAACACGCACCAATGCCATAGAAAAAGCCATTAGTGCCGGCTGAGTATTTGCCGTCATAGTCAATTCCGCATCGGGACCATCAACCATGATTTTAAACAAGTTCTCTCCCAACGCTTCGTTAACTTCTTCAAAAACCTCCCGAGCCGAAGCAAAATTATCTGCTAATTCTTTGCCCATTCCCACATATTGTGAGCCTTGCCCCGGAAACACAAAAGCATATTTCATTAAAATATCTCCTTTTCTTGACTCGAAGTGTATAAACCTTTACGAACAAATGTCAATAATCACACTGTTTTTTATTAACAAATCATAGCATAAAATTAATAATTTTTTGAATATTTAGGTATAAAATAAGAGCGTTTGCAAGTGTAAAAAAAAGAGGACTGTAATGGCTAAGAAAAAAATAATTAAAGAACAGCAAAAATCGTTGTGGCAAAAAATGATGTGTAACCTGTTGGGAATCGCTTTTATTTTATTATCGATCTCACTTTATATAAGTATATTCAGCTATAATGCAGAAGATCCATCTTTTAATAAAGCTACCGACGGAACTGTCCAAAATATTCTCGGTATTTTCGGAGCATACAGTGCTGATTTTATTTTCCGTTCATTCGGTCTGGCTCTTATTATTTTCTTGGCGGTTCCGTTTTTTTGGGGAATTGCCTTGTTACGTTTTCACGCGTTTGCTGAATGGAAAATGCGTGTTTTTGCGTGGTTTGTGGGAATATTAAGTCTTGCATGTTTTTTTGACTTAACCTGCCGTTCATATTTGGGAGGTTTTGAAGTACCTAATCTCGCCGGAGAATGGAGTCGCTCGCTCAGTCGTCCGCTTAATACATTGATAAATCAATTAAATTTACCTTATAACACCATTATTTTTGACGGAATAATATTATTTGTTGCTATTTTATCATTCAATTTTGCCGCCGGAATCACATTAAAATTGTGGTTAAATTTAAGTCGCAAAATATACGAAGTATGTAAATGGATTTGTTCTAAATTCATCAGCGGCTGTAAAAAAATAGCAAAAATTCGTGATTTTACGGAATTTAAAGAATTAAATCCGAGCTATTTGCAATCAAAATTACCGAATTTAAGTGCCCCTAAATTAAAAATTCGCCGTGAACCGGAATTCTCTGACAATAAAGTACAAAATACGGCGGAAGCCAGCCTTACAGGCAAAAATATCACGATAGAGATGCCTACTCAACCGAATCTTGAAAATGAATCGCCGAAAGATAAGGGAACATTTGCGGCAAAAAATACCTCTAGCAGCTTTAACCCGACTTTTGATTTTGTAAAAGATGGAGATATTGCAAACCAAAATGTTAAAAAAGCAAGTCGAAAAATTATGCCGGAAGAAATATACCAAACCGAGGGAATGAAAGCTGTTAAGGATAAAAATACCGAAGAAAAGTCTGCCTCAAAAGAAGTAAACGATAGTTCAAATACTCAGTCAATTTCGGCTGAAACAAAGCAATCTCAGCCGAAAGTAGTACAGAAAGAATATTCTTTGCCTGATATTAACTTACTTTCAATTCCGCAAAACACCGCTGTTGTGTATGATGAAGAAACCTTGAAAGCCAATGCCGCAAAGTTAGAAACGGTGTTGAATGATTTCGGAATCCATGGGCAAATTGTTAAAGTTCGTCCGGGACCGGTAGTTACACTTTACGAGTTAGAGCCGGCTCCGGGAACCCGTACTGCGCGGGTTATCGGATTGTCTGACGATATTGCACGTTCTATGTCGGTTGCCTCGGTGCGTATGGCGGTAGTCAGCGGCTCAAACACCATAGGTATAGAATTGCCGAATGAAAAACGTGAGACAGTGTGGCTGCGTGAATTATTTGAAGATGATGTTTTCAAAAATAGCAAAAATATTTTAAACGTCGCATTAGGTAAGGATATAGGTGGTCAACACGTATATGCTGATTTATCCAAAATGCCGCACTTATTGGTAGCCGGTACAACCGGCTCCGGTAAATCGGTCGGTGTGAACTCAATGATTTTATCTTTATTATATCGAATGACGCCGGAACAATGCAAATTCATTATGATTGACCCGAAGCAGTTGGAATTTTCGATGTATAACGGCATTCCTCACTTGCTGACACCGGTTATTACCGATCCGGCAAAAGCTGTTGTTGGTCTTAAATGGGCAGTGCGCGAAATGGAAGATCGTTACAGAAAAATGGCATTAATCAACGTACGTAACATAGCCGGATATAATCAAAAAGTAGCCGATATGGCTAAATCCGGCAAAGAAATGAAAAAGACCATTCAAACCGGATTTGATAAAGAAACAGGACAACCGATTTATGAAGAGCAAATAATTGATACATCTCCAATGCCGTATATCGTTATTGTAGTTGATGAAATGGCTGATTTAATGCTGGTTGCCGGTAAAGAGGTAGAAGCCGCTATTCAACGCTTGGCACAAATGGCACGTGCTGCCGGTATTCACCTGATTATGTCTACCCAACGACCTTCAGT
>CADBMG010000045.1 GCA_902795745.1 uncultured Pseudomonadota bacterium | reverse complement strand
GCATCTTTAATGCTTTGAGCCAAAAATCTGCCATCAATAAGTTTGGCGCTCATTTTTATTGTTTCTCCTCGTTTAGTTGCTCGAGTTTTTTTGTATTTTCAGTATTTTGCGGTATATCAAGATAAATCTTCTTTAAATGCTCTGTTGCTCCGCTAACCAACGCTATAGCACATGTTGGTATCTTTAAGGTTTTAGCCAAACGCTTTTGCAATTCTTTATTGGCTTTGCCTTTTTCGGCCACCGAATTTACCGAAACTTTCAGATATTCTTGTTTTTCAGCATCACAAAAAACGCCGCGAAATCCATAAGCCGAAGCTCCGGGTGCCAATTTTATGCGCAATAAATATCCGGTTTTATATGGTTCAAAATACGGCATATTACATAAATTGTCCAATCCACTGATTTAAATAGGTAATGAATCGGCAAACAAAAGCAATAAGCAATAACAAAATATATGGTGCAATATCATAATCGGCAACAGGTGGAATTTTGCTGCGAATAACTGAATATACCGGCTCTGTAATTTTCTTCAAAATTTCCATAAATTTTTCAGCGTATTTATTATGAACGGTAATAAGCTTATAGTGCAGTAACCAATATAAGGCTATATCAACCACCACAACCTTAAAATATAAATCGGCGGCAAATCCTAAAATATCTAATAAAGGCATTAAAAATAAACCAATGAAACCCATTTTTTTCTCCTTAATTTGCACTTCCGGTCATTGGCGGATTCGGATGTTCCGATTCTTCCAACTGACGGAATCTGTTCTTATCAAATCTGCGTTTTTCGGCAATACCGCGCAAAGCAGCAATACGATCGGTAATATCCTCAACAGCGTTTTCTGCTTTCGTATGCTCGGCAACAGCCGTCTCACTTATATTATCCATAGCAATTTCTTTTCGTAATTGCAAGAGCATTAATCGTTTTAACCAATTTTCATATCCGAAATTTTCACTTAAATCGGCATCATCTTCGTGATCTATGCCTAATCCGATGCGTTCTTTGGGGCTGAAATTATACTCATATCCCAGATTTTGCAAAGATTTAAGCATTTTATAAATCGGCCGAGCCTGCTCAAATTCTTCGCGGCTCACTTCAATTTCTACCGCATCGCGCGTATAGTTTAAAATCAAATCATTTATTTCTCGCAAACGGATAACATTCAAAATCAGCTCATCATATATCTTAGTATCGTTTTCGCCTGCCGCACGATAAAAGGCCAATGCGGCGAAC
This sequence comes from uncultured Pseudomonadota bacterium, assembly GCA_902795745.1. Classification (GTDB taxonomy): domain Bacteria; phylum Pseudomonadota; class Alphaproteobacteria; order RF32; family CAG-239; genus RUG410. Next base: position 3,068 of record CADBMG010000045.1, on the reverse strand, counting down.
AGCATAAATTCATGCTTATTGATATGTTCTAAATATTCGTAGCGCTCACGATAATCTCCGGTTGTGATGTAGCCGTCATTCATATGTTTAATAATTTGCGCCGCCCCTTCGAGTATGTCTTGAAAGGTTTGTTCCGGCGTTTTATCTACACACATATTTACAAGTTCGTGAGCAATCAATTCTCTGATTTGTTCTTGTGTGTATGAGGAATTATTAAATTCTACTTCGTAATCAAAAGGAGCTAATATGGTTTCACGCAAGATAGTACAGGCTTCCGGACGGTTAACAGTCGGAAAAATTCTGCTTACGGCATCATAGAGAGTTTCAAAATATGTGCAACTGCTGTAACGTCCCATTTTAAGCATTCTCCTCAAAGATAAGTTTAGCTTGTGCCTTTAAAATTAACGTTTCAACAACCCATTCACTGATTTGTTCGATTTTTTCAATTTCTATATCCATAGCTAACCCTATTTTGCCGATAAATAAGGTTTCCTCATCTGAAAGGATATTATCAACATGTGCCAATGTACATAATTGCCGCAACAATTCTAAAGCCAGATGACGATTATTTATAACCTTGGCATTTTCTATAACTTCTTTGTCGTCCTTGAATTTGCATATTTCGGTAAAATTATCAATCTTATGTTTTTGCGCAATACCGGCTATATAGTCAATTTCTTCTTGATTGGTGCGTCCATCTATTCCGGATAAGCATACCAAGGCTTGGAAAAATACTTTTTTTTGTGCTTCGGTTGCTTCATCTAAATATGTGGGTAAAAAATTGGTATTGGCGGACATAAATATTTTCTCCTCAAGTTTTTACATAATCGCAATATTAAAGAAAAAACGATAATTTTGCAATACATTTTTGCTTATTGGAAAACAAAACATTATTGAAAGGCAATAAATTTGCAAATTGAAGAAAAAAGTTCTTGATTTGCGCGCAGAAATGTTTTATAAGCATCTCAGTTTGTTAGGGGTATAGCTCAGTTGGTAGAGCATCGGTCTCCAAAACCGAGTGTCGAGAGTTCGAATCTTTCTGCCCCTGCCAAAAACAACAACCTCCCGCAAGGGAGGTTTTGTCGTTTTTGAGTGGGGCAAAGGTTCGAACTCGGCAAGAGAATTTGACTACAAGCGAAAAGCACACGAGGGTGTGCCGGTTGATGCTTACAAAGCTCTCAAAAAAATTGACACTTCTGTTTATGCACCTAAGTTGAACAAACTAGCCTCTTCTATTGAAATTAATTATAGAAGGTGATTTTTTGTTTGTATTGCTACTATAAATATCTTGTAACCGTCGATACATTGTGAACCACAAATATCTTTACTTTAAATTTTTCATAATATAGTATGTGAAGGGCGTGTGGAGGTCTTGATGGTCTTAAAATTGGTAAAACCTGATAAAAAATATCTACCAAGTGTTATTGACGCTGTGGCGGAATATAGGTCTGCTCCGGCGATATTTACTATTCATGCGGTAGACAAGATGATTGCGGCAGCTGATAATAATTTTGCCGAATACTTTATTGATACCGAAAAAGATTCATTAGGAATAGATTTGAAACCTAATTATGTTGCGCACACTGTTTTTTGGCTTATTGATAACGATAAGTATATCGGTACTTTTGACTTACGTCATAAATTAACTCCGGATTTGGAAAAAATAGGCGGACATATCGCTTACCAAATTCGTCCAGCGGAACAGCGTAAAGGATATGCGTATGAGGGTTTGAAACTGTGTATGAAAAAAGCGCAGTTTTTAGGTCTGAATGAAGTTTTATTAACTTGCAAAGCTGATAACATCGCTTCCTATGGTGTTATGCATAAAGCAATTCAACAGACCGGCGGAAAAGAAATTGAGCCATTTATCAAAGATAATGTGATCAACAGACGCGTCTGGCTTTACTGTAAGAATTAAGTTAATAAGCTTAAGGATAAACATGTTACTCAGTCAGCGTTTGGCAATTGGATTTTGGCGCGTATACCGGTCCGAGGTTGAAAGGCTTGCGTTCTTATTACCGATTCCATAATCTGGAACTTATAGCCCAATATCGTAAAATTGTCTGCAGACTTAATGATATAGGTATTGTACCATTGGTTATGAAGGGCGGAGCTATGAAACATTTGCGTCCGGAACTACCGCGGGTAATGGGAGATATTGATGTTTTGATAGCGGATAAAAAACAGTTTAAACAAGCAATGGACATTGCCGCATCTATGGGATATACGCTTTCTGAGGCACGACATTTGGTAGATTTATATAAAGCCGGTACCGAACAAGGTGTGTTGGATATTCATCGTTATATAGATGATTGTTGTTCAGATTATGATAAGTTCAATCAGGCTATTTTATCTCGTGCAAAAGAAGAAAATGTTTTTGGAACAAGAAGCTTGGTTCCATGTAATGAGGATTTGGTTTTTATCCAACTTTTGAATTTAGGCAAAAACTTAGCAGAATATTCGAGCATTTCCGGAATTATGTATGTTATTTTCGATTTGGCTTATTTAACCGCCAAAGCCGATTTTGACTGGAAAATTGTGCAAGAAAATATGGCTTAGATATGTTGTTGTATCGGCAATTTTATATCCGATTGCGCGAAAATGAGCATCTATATTCTACATTTGTTGAGGTTGATGACAAAGCAGGACGAATAAGAGCATACGATGAAAATACGAAAACGCATTATGTAGCATGGCGTTCAACCGATGTAGCAGATTTAATGAAAGACGGACATTTATTTGTGCAGCAACTTTATCGTATTTGCAACACGCCAACGCGACATTTGGTCCACGGTGCCGTGGCAGGAATAAGCGGTAACGGAGTTTTGTTTTGTGCACGAGGTGGGCGAGGAAAGTCAACCTTAACCGTAAAGGCATTAATTGATGGTTTTGATTATGTTTCCGATGATTTTTTGTCGCCGGATGCAGCAGATAAAAGCGTTGAACCAAAGGAGGAACCTTATTGGGGACTTTTTACCGGCGCGGTTTTAATGCGTAAATCTTTGTTTGATAAGGTCGGTTTGTTTGATGAAAATGTACACACCGGAGAAATTATTGAGTTACAACAG
>CADBMG010000044.1 GCA_902795745.1 uncultured Pseudomonadota bacterium | reverse complement strand
CACTTGCGGCATCAACCGGATTGCCGTCTTCATCAACGTATTCCCATTCTTCTGAGGCGGCAGTTTTTGAGGTATTATCTTTGGGCATAAACTCTGCCAATAAGCTATCTTCCAAAGGAATATCAATATATTCCGGCTGTTTTTCGACCGGTGTATTACTGTCTAATGAAATCGGTGTTTCTTCATCAAGTGCATCTAAAGAAATTGTTTCTGACGATTGTAATGCCTCTCTTATTTTCTGCATTGCATCATCATAGCGATGAGAATGTTGTATAGGTTTTGCCTGAGGTTGCGGTTTGTTTTCCGGCTGTTTTTGCGGTATGTTCTTTGGAGATTTGTCGGGTTTAGAGGCATTCACTGTTTGTTTTGCTACCGACAATTCAGATTTTTCTTGTTTCTCTTTTGGGGAAGATAAATTCTTTTTATTGTTTTCCTTTTTTTGCGATATGTCACTTTTTTTATCATTCTTAAAAATTGCTTCCAAATCAGTGTCTTCCGTTTGCTTTAATATGTCATCTACTGAAAAACTGTCATCGACGATATTTTCTGTTTTTTCAGAAACAAATGTATTTGCAGAATTTTCACTGCCGGAAGATAAAGGTGTGACAATAGGGGAAGAATTGCTTTTTTCAGCAATTTCATTGTTTGTCGGTTTATTTGCATTTTCGCCGGATTTATTTTTATGTTCAGGTTGTTTTGCCTTATTATTTATCTCATTATTTATTTTTTCTTTTTTCTCCGGTATCTTGAAAGTTTGCTCTTGAACGGACGGAGAAGTTTCTTGTTTAATATAAATTTCCTTGGTTACAGCAGAATTTTTACTTAGCGTTTTAGCTAATTCATGTTGCGATTCTCGAATAGTTTGCGAAAGTGTTTCGCCAAATGCTTTAATTGCCGCCAACTGTTGTTTGCTGCTTTCACGCAATGCTTCGGTTATGGAATTGGTAATTGCCGAGACCGGAAGTTCTTGAGGCTTTTGATTATTGTTACGTTGATGGGCAAAGTTTTTGTTCAACACTTCAATTATTTTTTTAAAGTCTTCACTGCGTCTAGCCTCTGATTCTTTTATAGTCTGTGTAATGCCGTTAAAACATGACGAATCGACGTTGATATTATTTATGGTTGTAGTGTTGGCATTGTTGGTTTGAGCATTTAATTGGGCAGCCGCCTGCGGAATGCTTCCGGAAGGCGATGTAGATGTAGCCTGTAATTGAATTTGACTCTGAATCTTTTCTTGGAGTTGATTTTGTAAGTTTATTTGTTTGTTGAACTGACTCTGCAATTGATTTTGCAAATTTACATTTTGTTCAAATTGCGATTGCATTTTATTTTGCCATTCAATTTGCTTTTCCATCTGAGAGAGCAATTTTTCTTGTGTTTTACTAATATGAGTTTCAACCTGATTAGCTAGTTTGCTCTGCATTTGCGTTTGCCAATCAAGTTGTTTTTCCGTTTGTTTTTGCAATTGTTCTTGATTTTGACTGATTTGAGCTTGCAGCAAACCTTGCGCTCTATTTAATTGTTCCAAATTTTGCGACAGCATATTTTCTGTTGCTTGTTGCATATTATTGGCATAGGCACTGAATGACCGGCTCAGAACAGCAGAAAGTTCATTTAAGTTGCCTCCCGGCATTAGGTTATTATTTTTGAATGCAGATGCTAATGAGCTGGCCAAGTTTTTTGCAAAATCAGGATCAAGGGTGATTTTACCGTCTGCTATTACCTGCGGTGCAATAGTTGATGAGGAAGGTTGTGGTATAACAACAGGTGTTGGTTTTTCATCCTGTTTGTCAGCTTTTGTATCAACTTTTTTAGCAATTAATTGACTTAGCGAATCGTCAACAATACCTTTTTGATTTTCTATTTCTTTTATGTGTTCCAAAAGCATTCTGCCGCCAGGAATTGTCGGTAGCAGTTCACGGATTTTATGCGGCAATTGCAAAAGAGAATTATCAAATTCTACTCTTTTTTGTGCATCAAAAATATGAATTTGGTGAAAAATATTTAAATAGCGTTGAGCAATCAAAATCGGACTTTCTTCTTCCGCTTGCTCTTCTTCAATAAGCTCTTTATTCAATAAAGAATTTTCTTCTAACATCAATTATTCCGCATTTAAATACAATTACACTCTCTATCACTATACATAGAGAGTGTAAATATCTTGTTAAAATCGCTAAAAATTATCAGAGATTTATCACTACAATTTTGTGAAGACTGGTCAAATCTCCGTTGTTGAGGTTTATTCTCTCGTCAGGATTCCAACGTAAACCGTAAAGCTGACCGTTTTCATCTTCGCGAATGCTTAGTAATTCTGCTTCTGTCTCATTGATATAAAACAGTGCAATATCTCCGGCACTGATAACCTCGGTCGGATCTGCAAACAAAATTGCACGGCTTGAAATCAATGAACCCAGACGACGAGTGCATAAATTAACGGCATAAATGTCATTTTTATGTTGCAAATGAAGCGGACAAATAACTTCTTTAATTGAACCGCTGCGATCAATTAAAATATTACCGTCAGCTGTACTTGAACCGTATACCGGAACCATAACCGCTTCGTGTTCACCCAACATCAATGCTCCCAAGTTGGCATAGCGAGTATTGTTTAAAACTTTATAACGATTATCATTATGTTCAATGATTTCATCTAAAGCACCTGCATCGTCAAGTTCCTTAATTCTGTTTTTAAGACCATCAATAGTCATTTGCATTGCATGAGCAATATTTTTGAATTCTTTATCCGAAACTTCACGCTGTCCCATTTCAATACGGTGATAAACGGACAAAGTCATATCCGCGTGTTCAGATACCTCAATCAGCGTTAAACCTCGTTCGTTACGAATATGGCGCAGACCGGCCCCCATAGTTTTCAAACCGGCGGACTGATTGATTTTGCTGCGACGTTCTTGTTCACGTTTCCAAGCAACAACAACTTCTTCTTGCGAGTTTTGTTCGTTAACGTACAGATCCTGCAGCGAGCAATCCAATAACTCCGCAACCTGAATCAATTGTTCTTGATTCAAGCGACGATAACCTTTTTCAATTTTGGAAACGGCAGATAAACTAACGCCCAAATAATCAGCCAACTGTTGCATAGGAATACCACGCAGTCTTCTATGCATTCTGATTTGGTTCGGGAAAACAATCTCTTCCATAATAACTCCCCTACAAAGATAAAGACATTCAATACTGGTCTTCATATTAAATATTTTTTTCGCAAATGCAAGACAAAAATAAATATTTTCTACATTTTTCGCTTGAATTGGACAGGATTTTGGACTATACAGATGGCAAATAAATATAATTATATCTTAAATTATTATCAGAATTATGATGAAAAAACAAAACTCTGAGTCAAGTGTGTTGCCATGGGCAATACTTTGGACATTTGTAGCTATTTTGTCGCTTTTCGGTTGGATATTTACCGATTATGGACAGTATTTGGCATTTCTGGGAGCTGTTGCTGTCGGCTTTATTTCCGTCAATTTTGAAAATTGGCGGCCAGTAAAAGCTAAGCAAGTCGGACAAGAAAATGCTTGTTTTGCATTGGTTATAGGCAGTATTATGTGTATTGCCTGTGGAACAGGACATCCGTTTATAGGATCTCTTATAGTGTTTTTCTGTGGTATATTTTTTATTACAGATGATGCTGATTGGAATGTGCGCAAAACTGCAGCTGTTTATTGGGGGATTGTCGTGTTGGGAGGGTTTGCTTACTCTGTGCATGACATGCTTAATGAGCAACAATGTGAGTATTATAAAAATGCAAAACGCAATCATACCGCATATACGGCATTGCAACAACAAAGCCAAGCTTATAATTGCCATGTTAAGGAATTACTCAATTTGAAGTATTTTCCGCGAAGTGCTGTTACACCACTTTACAATCCCTATTGTGCTTTTGAAAACGATAGTGCAAAAATATGGTTGGATAATGTTTTAGCTGAACATGATGCAGTGAAGCATAGTCGCGACAGTTTACTGAAGTTGATAAAGCAGGAATGGGATGAAGAGCTTGCGCCTTACAAAGGAGAATATGCAGAGAAAGTTGAGACACTGCGCGTTAAGCGTGTGTGGATGAACGGAGATGTGATTCCGTGGACCTACGAGGCATGGACAAGATTTTCGGTCCATTTCAGGCGTTTCGGTGGGTCTATTAATATTAGCGGAAAGGCTGATTTTGTTGGAAATCAGCAATTAGATTATGTTAATATTGTTTTTGAAGATAACAGCTTCTTAAAGGTGCAAATCAAGGATCATCCTGATTTTTTGATTATTCGTTCCGGCGAAAGGGTAATACGTTGGTATGAAGCAAAAAAAGAAAAAACTCCTCTCGAAATGATTGGTGCGACTAATGATAATCGTGTCAGTTTGCTGTTTGATAAGAAGTATAAACCACTTTTTTAAACATTAAAGTTATGAAAATAAGCTACGGTTACATTGTTTTTATTTTTGCCTGTGTCTTCGGCATTTATTTGCTGATACGACCGGCAATGCGCAAACACTATATGCAATCATCTTATTTGGAAATCAATCCTTTAAATTATTTGTTCTTAAAACCGAATGGAAATGATTCACATAATGGGAATATTGCTATGGTTTTGAGGCAAAAAGATTCGCTTGTGTGTTTGCTTATACAAACTCACGATAATGGCCCGAAGATAAATGAATTACGTCATGATGTAGAACGTATTAAATCATATCTTCCGGCAAAGCATATGTTGGACAGTGTTGAAATATTTGCTCCGGAGATTGTTCGTGTAGAACGTATGGCTTCAAAATACATTATGAACTCTCCAGAAAAATATCATCGCCATGCTTCAGGCTCACTGATTACCGAAAGTGGAAAAGGTGCAGATGTCGAGGATTTATATGTCCTAAGGCTTACTGATGGGCACATAATCAAAGCAAGTCCGCGTAAAAATGCACATTGGCTGGGTGTTAAGGTCGGCGAAAAAGTTCGCAAGCAAAAACGATATATTTTGCGTGAGAAAAATTGGCAAAGTTCTATCGAATTGGATGAATATTACGAGCCGATGTATGAATAGTAAAAATCCCTGATGCAGAAAAAACTGCATTGGGGATTTTTGTTTCAAAGATATATTAACTTTTCTTTTAGGAGAATGAAATAGATTTGTTGTTAATTAATAACATACAATAAGGAGTAATCGATGTATTTTTGTCTTTTGGCATTGGTAGTTTTGTGGTTCGGGTATAAATATTTCGGACATAGATTGGAAAAATTGTTTGGTGCGAATATACACAATATTCCGGTAGACTACGAACAAGGAAAAAATAATGAATTACGATTTTTGGATTATCGTCAGGCTCAATTGGCACAAATGGGAATTATAACTTCCGTGCAAGTGTTCTTTGGTGCTATATTAGGTATTTTTTACGGACCGATGCAGATTGCATGGATTGTTTGCGGAGCAATTTTTTTAGGCGCAACGATGAGTTATTTTGCCGGAAACTATGCTCTGCATCACAATGGGCAAACATTACTCAGAGGCATAAAAAAACGATACCCTAATTTTTATTTGTTATTATTATCTTTTGTATTAATGACTGTTATGAGCGGTATTGCAGGAGCATTTTCTTTTATATTTCACATAAATTACATAGCTCAAGGTTTTTCTCCTATCATTTATATTTATTTTGCCATGATATTGTTTATAGGGCTATGTGTACGGCAGTATTTTAATTTTTGTGCAATGCTGATAGGCGGAATTTTTGTTGCAGTAACATGTTCTTTTTTATTGGTATCGATTAATCTTTTGCCAAATGTGAATATTTCGCTTGATATGGCTGTCTATCCGCAATTTAATTATTCTTATCCGCTGTTGTTTTTTGTGGTATCTTCCGGAGTGTTAAGCGGTACAGGTATTTTGAGCGGAACACTGTTAGCACCGAGTCTGAAAAATGAAAAAATGGCAAAGGGGGTTTATTTCGGGGCGTCATTATTTTTAGCAGCGGCGATAATTGTATGGGTGATGATTTTTATTGCTCACAATCCGGATGTGACTTTGCTGGCGAAGCAATTATACAAATTCAATCATCCGTATGAATTTATTGATAAAGTATTTTTACAGCATTTTAATTGGTTAGGTTATTGTGTTTTTTATATTGCAATAATGGCGGCAAGCATTGGTAGCGGAGGAATGCTTTTACGTTTGGCGCGTCAATTGATTACGGAAACCGGATTTTTTTCCGAAAGTAAAAATAAAATGCTTACAGTAGCAATTTTTGTGTTGGCATATATTGCCTATGTTTTTTCTTTTGGTTTCAAAGTTTTTGATATTTGTAATATGTTTATTGCTACAATATGTTTATTTGCCTTTATTTTGTACTTGCGAGAAAAACATAAAAAGACCGTGCTATACGATTTTGTATCTTTCTTTCTTTTGGGAATTTGTTTAGCACAAACGCTGTTTGTTTTTTGCAATCAAACAATCAATGTTGCCGCTATATGCGGAATCACATTTACTCTGGTGCTTTGCTTAGGTTGGAGCATATACTTGCGGTGGCGCAGAAAGTAATTCATCAGCTTATTTGCGTTTTGTATAGGGCTGCGTAATCTCCACCAGATTGCAGTAGCTCATCATGAGAACCTTTTTCTGTGATTTCTCCGTTATTCAGCACAACAATACAATCGGCATTACGAACTGTGGATAAGCGGTGAGCTATTACTAAAACAGTCCGGTTTTTCATAAGATTATCAATAGCCTGCTGTACAATGGCTTCCGATTGATTGTCAAGAGCGGAAGTTGCTTCATCTAAGATAAGAATCGGAGAGTTTTTGATGAAAGCACGTGCGATGGCTATGCGTTGTTTCTGCCCTCCGGAAAGTGTAACACCGCGTTCTCCGATCTGAGTATCAAGTCCTTGAGGCAGAGAAGAAATAAACTCTTCTAAACAAGCCGACTTAACAGCGATACTCAGCTGTTCATCACTTACATCTTTGCGTCCCAGCAAAATATTGTCTCTGATTGTTCCTCCAAAAAGAAAATTATCTTGGAAAACAACGGAAATATTTTGGCGTAAATCGTATAAATCCAAATCTTTTATGTTGTGTCCATCAAGCAAAATTTGTCCGCTTTTTACATCATAAAAACGTGGTAGCAGAGCAGATATGGTCGTTTTTCCTCCACCGGAATTGCCGACAAGAGCAATTGTTTGTCCCGACTTTATATCCAAATTGATATTTTTTAATACCGGACGCCCTTTTTCATATTCAAAACAAACATTTTCAAAGCATATATTTCCTTGGCATGAAGGTAATTTTTCGGCATCAGTTTTGTTACAGATATTCTCTTTTCTATGCAATATTCCCATAACTTTTTCAATCATCATTAATGACATGAGAATGCCGGTAAAATGGTTACCTATCGATTTAATAGGGTTGTAGAGCATTACAAGAGAAGTAATAAATGAGGCAAAGTTGCCAACAGTCATCTGGTGATTGACAATCAAATAGCTGCCATACCAGATGACAAAAGCAATACCCATAGATGCAATAACGTGCATAATTGGGGCTATAATGCCCATTTTCTTTACCATTCTCAGTCTGAGTTCAAAAATCATGTTCACAACTTTGGTAAACTTTGCTTTGCAATAATCAAAGAGATTGTAGGCAGTTATGATACGGTTACCTCCGAAAACTTCATTATAATTATTTATTAAAGCCGCCATAACGTTCATATCAAGGGTGAACACTTTTTTCATGCGTTTACGAGCTTTGGTCAGCGGATATAATGCTCCGAATAATACGATTACAGCAACAATGGCTAACTGCCAAGAGTTATAGAAGAGAACACATATTAAAGACAGAGAGGAAAAGAAACGTGTTGAAAACATTTTCATACTGTCAAGTAAGCCGCTGCAAGCTCTTTCGGCACAGTTATTGTAATTGAATAAAATTTCTCCGGAATTTGATTTATCAAATAAAGCTGCATCTGAGTGCATAAGTTTTTGAAAAAGTTGTTTTTTCAAATCAATAGTCATTTTGTTACCAACCCATGTGTTCATATAAGTTGCCATATAAGTGAACAATGCTTGCAAAACACTGAACGCAATAATCATCAGCGGAATATACATTGTCCATCCGGTTTGCTTTTCAATAAGCACAACGTCCATAAATGGCTTTAATGACCAAGCAATAACCGCATCCATGGCACCTACCGGTATGGTAATGACAACAGCAAGTAATGCTCTAAACCAATACGGCTTGGCATATGGCAAAATCAGAGCGTAATTTTTCAGAGTATACATACTCATCAGTTTTTCTTTGAGTTTGGCACGTTTGATATAAATCAAAATACCTAACGCTATAATGCTGATATATATTCCGATGATGGCCGCCAATATATCCATGCGTAACTTATGAAAAGATGTTGCAATGCAATCTTTACACGAAGGTGCAACTTCCTGCAACGGATACCACAAACTGTAACTCAATCCCGTTACCAGCAAGAGGATACATACTAAAATGGTTATTATTTTAAACAGTTTCATTTTTCTTACTCTAATCTTGATTATGTGTAATTTGTAGAATATTTTTTTAACGGAGGCAATAATAATTAAAGAGAATTTAACAATTCACGTTTAATATTATGTTATAATTTTGTGTAGGAGAAGTAAAATGACCAGAATTAATGATGTTTTTCACTCAGATATTTATATTATGCCGGATAAACATGTTTTTGTTCCGGATGCGAGTACGGAAAACGGTTTAATGGAATTTCATCCCGAGGATTTTGCCGAATTTTATGAATTGTTGGAAAAATCGTATGAAGGAAAATCAAATTACTCAGTCATTTATGAAGGATATTTTTTCCGTGTTGAGCGCACGGTTTCAATGTATGGTGTGATGTATTGTATGCGTAAAATGCCGAAAAAAGTACCGGATTTAACGGCATTAGGATATCCGGTTCCGTTGATAAATTATTTGGCAACGCTCGGAAATGCTTCGGGACTAATTTTATTGGGAGGCGCGACCGGTTCGGGTAAAACAACGACAATTTCCAGTTTGCTCAGGGAGTTTTTAATCCGTAACGGTGGATTTGCTTATACTATTGAGGACCCGTTCGAAATGCCGCTTGATGGCGAATATAAGGCAATAAACGGTTCATTGGGCTTGTGCAAGCAAACACAGCCGGTTAATGATGATTGGGGTGCATCGTTGCGTTCGGCTTTGCGTTCGCGTCCACGCTATATTATGGTGGGAGAGATTCGTACTCCGGAGGCGGCAAGCGAAGTTTTGCGTGCGGCAACTTCGGGGCACTTGGTTCTTTCTACCATTCACGCCAATAACGTTTCTGATGCATTAGATGCGCTGGTTAAACATGCTTCTGCCGGAGAAATGAGTGAAGAGTTGGCATTTGACTTGCTTTCCCGCGGTATTTTAGGCGTTATACACCAAACATTAATCGGTTCAGGACGTAAACGTCCGGTGGTGCAATATTTGTTTGCAAATCCGATTACTACTCAAGGTGATCAAACACGCAATATTATCAAGAGCGGTAAATTGAATTTGGCGACAACTATTGAAATGCAGATGACGCGTATGGCGCAAGGACGTCCGCTGTTCGATATTCTGGATAGAAAAAATCAATAATAAATCAGACTGCAACAAAAAACGCATTGATACTAAAAATCAATGCGTTTTTTTAGATAAGTCTGACTGACTGGCTGTTAACGTTCTGCACTTCTATCCGTTTCAGTAACGTGAACATAATCGCGCTCTTTTGTCTTGGCAATTCCGGATTTAATATCATCGGTCATAGCTTTTTGCGTTTTATCATCACGATGATCTTGCAGCCTTTTCTTGGCGTTATGATATCCTTCTTTCAGCTTTTCAAATTTTTCGGTTTGCGCTGTTTTAGCAATAGAATGAGCAAATTTTTCAGCCTCATCATTTGTTAGTCTTTTTTGTTCCCATTTATAGTCGAATTGATCATCTCCATACCAAACTTTTTTGCTGATTCTGATAAACGGACGCTCTTTTATATCTATACTCCATTCTGTTCCTTCTTTTAAATTGGCTTTTATCCATTGACTACCCGTACTTAAAAACAAATCTTTTTCACTTGTTTGTTTTGCAATCGGTTTTAATTTACCTTCCGGTGTAATTTCGCAGCGATATTTTGTTTCTCCGATTGTATAAATGATATTATCAGGTATATTTTCAAAGTTTATCATCCAACCACTTTCATTATTTCGTTCACAACTATCAACCATAATCAGTGGATTTTTCATATCTTCATCGGCCATTTCATAAATACCGAATTTTTCTTCACCTTTTTTCTTAACGGCGTAAAACTTATCGCCTAAATCTCTTATCTCCTCTAAATCATCACGATAAGAAGATGTTTTGAAATCATAAATACACTTAGATTCTCTACCCCAATTTCCAAAACCGGATGCAGAATAAGTTGTTCCACTTATTTTTGCTAATCCGCTAGGCAGAATAGTATTAACCCCAATTTGATTATAAAGACCGCCGCCACTGAAGGTAGCATCTTGCGTTCCATCTGTTTTTACAAAAGTTCCGCCTGAATATTTGGATTGATGCCGAAAAAATGTACCATATTTCGTATCATCAAAACCCCAATGTAGTCGCTCATAGCCTTTTTTTCTTTCATCAATATCCATTGGTTTT
>CADBMG010000043.1 GCA_902795745.1 uncultured Pseudomonadota bacterium | reverse complement strand
TAAATATAAACCTCTGTCATGCTGAGCGAACTTGTTCGCGTGAGCATCTTCGGACGCCAGTCCGATACAACCGCACTTCGTGCGGAGATTCTTAACTTACTTCGCTCCTCAGAGTGACGCACATTTTTCTACTTTTTATTCAGAGCGCGCCACTCAAACCACTTTGCTATTTTCAAAAAGCGGAAATATGCGTAAGTCGTTGCCATCCAAAATCCGCAGGTACCATATAAAAAGTAGCGTTTGATAAAATAATACCTTAAAAATTGACGAGGAAATTCGGTATATAAGCGCAGGTGCGTATAGTATCTCCCCTGCTCTACCGCGGTTTTTACCAGCTCATCGGTATACATATTAAGTTTGTACCAAACACGCGTTAAAGAAATATATGAATAGTGATAAATCTTATATTTAAGCTGCGCAACTTTAGCATTTTTACCAACAATAACTCTGTCATTGGTTAAATCATCCGGCATATTACTTTTGCGTTTGTCATATAAACGCTCCAGATTATAACTTTTTGCCAAAGCCCTCGGTTTTTTATCCCCCGGCATCATATCACAAATTTTGATTTTATATACATCTGCCTGCGGATTATTCATTTCAGCATTTATCTCAATAATCAATTCATCAGAAAGTACCTCATCGGCATCAAGTGACAACACCCAATCGTTTTTACAAAGCTCTTGTCCGTAGTGCTTTTGCGACGAAATATTTTTCCACTCGTGAAAAACAAACTTGGCTCCGTATTGCTTAGCAATTTCCTCGGTTTTATCAGTGCTACCGCTGTCAACAACAATAATTTCATCAGCCACTTGTTGTAACGCTGCTAAGGTTTTCCCTAAACGCTGTTCTTCATTCAATGTTACTATATATGCCGATATTTTTACCATTTTAAGTCCTTTCTATGCTAACTTTTAATTAGTCCAATTTTTTTCTTACCTTGGGCGATTTTAACCGCACCGTCAATCACATCTGCAGCTGTAATAATATAGCCTTCATCTGTTACCGGCTTACCGTTAATTTTCAGTCCGGCTTGCTTAATCAAACGCCGCGCTTCACCCTTGCTAGCCACAAACCCGATTTGCAAAAAGGCATCTAAAACACCAATTCCGTTTTGCAAATCTGCATTCAATGTCGGCAAATCATCACCGGATGTTCCTTGCTCAAAAGTTTTTATAGCCGTTTCTTGTGCGGCAGTTGCCCCATCTAAGCCTCGACAAATCTTTGTAGCTTCAAATGCCAAAATCTTCTTAGCTTCATTAATTTCTTTATCTTGCAATTGTTCCAAACGCCGAACTTCATCTATCGGCAAATCAGTGTATATACGCAAACATTTACCTACTTCGGCATCACCTATATTACGAAAATATTGATAATAGTCGTAGGTTGGTAATTTTTCGTCGTTAATCCACACTGCATTACCTTCCGATTTACCCATTTTTTTGCCGTTAGAATCGGTAATTATCGGACTGGTGAAACCGAATAATTCGGTATTATAACGACGACGTCCGAGCTCTGTTCCCGAAGTTATGTTTCCCCACTGATCAGCACCGGCAATTTGCGCACGGCAATTATATTTTTGCAACAAAACGCAAAAATCGTAACCTTGGAGCAGCATATAGTTAAACTCTAAGAATGACATCGGCTGTTCGCGATCCAAGCGGCTTTTTACACTATCCATTGTCAGCATCCGATTAACCGAATAACAAGTTCCGATATCGCGCAAAAATGCTAAATAATTTATATCCTTAAACCAATCCCAATTATCAACCATTAAGGCATCATTGGCACCATCTCCGAACCTCAAAAACTTGGAAAATGACTTTTTCAAACCGACGATATTTTTTGCCAAAGTTGCTTCATCCAAAAACGGTCGCAACTTATCTTTGCCCGACGGATCACCGATGCGTGCAGTGGCTCCTCCAACCAGTGCCAATGGCTTGTGTCCGCATTTTTGAAACCAACGTAACATCATTAATGGTACAATATGCCCCACGTGCAAACTGTCACCCGTAGGATCAGAACCCAAATACCCAACCGCCGGTTTGCCTGATTTTTCACACTCATACAAATAATCATCAAAGCCCTCGATATTAGTGCATTGATTGTAAAAACCGCGTTCGACCATGATATTGATAAATTCTGATTTATATTGTGTCATTTTCTGCCTTTTATTCATAATTTGTTTATACTAATTTTTAACGTATCATAGCATATAATTTGCCCATTGCAACAGGATTGTGTGAGTTTATGATAATAAAAAATATAAATGCGGCAGGTTTATTCGGCGGTGCGTCACTTAATTTCGTACTGTTAACATTAATCAATACCGACGGTATTGACGTGCATGAGATACGTAAATCGACCGCAGTTCCCTATCCTGAATCGCTTGCTGGCGATATTCGTGCCATCATCGGAAAGCGACTATTGAATTATGCCGACTTGGAAGCCGATGAAAATGTACAACAACTAAAAGAAAATATGTGCGATTTTTATGCGGAAACACTGTCACAATTTTTGGGAAATGAGGCAGCTGATGTAGTTGGTATAGATGGTTTAACAATCGGTTATGATGCTGAAAACAAATGCTCTTACCAACTGGAAAACGGGCAGAAATTAAGCGATATCTCCGGTTATAAAATTGTTACCCACTTTCATAAAGCAGATTTGCTTTCCGGAGGACAGGCTGCCCCTTTGTCACCGCCGCTGATAAATGCAATCGGACAAAAAATTAATAAACCGGTGTTGTTTATTGATATTGAAACGGTGTGCAGTTTGATTTATTTAGGCGAATCCGGCGAAATAACGGCTTTTGATTGCGCTCCGGGAAGAGCCATGATTGAGGATTGGACATTTAAACGTGCTAATATGCAAACTGATTATAACGGCAAGTACGCAGCTTTAGGAAAGGTTCATACGCAGATTGTTGATGCACTTTTAAAGCACAAGTTTTTGCGTAAAAATCCACCGAAATCTCTGGATATTATGACTTTTAGTGAAAAACGAGAACATTTGGAAGGCTTGTCACTGGAAGATGGAACTGCAACGGCTACGGCATTTATTGCCGAGGCTGTTTATCAGGCAGCATTAGACTTTCTACCGAAAATTCCTCACGATATTTATGTGATAGGCTCCGGATTGAGAAACCCTACTTTAATGCGTATGTTGAAACAAAATTTTGCACCCCGTGAATTAAAATTCTTACCAAATGGAGAAGTCTATGGTGCGATATCTACTGCCTTCAATGCCGCACGAAGGGTTTATTCACTGCCGATTACGTTTCCGACAACAACAGGAGCTTACGAGCCGATGAGCGGAGGAGAAATATATGAAAAAAAATAGCGAAGTTACATTACTGATAAATAATTTATGCAAAAATTACGGAGAAATAAAGGCTTCTGATAATATTTGTTTGACGGCACATAAAGGCGAAATTATTGCTCTTCTCGGACCAAATGGTGCCGGAAAATCAACTCTGATGAACATGATAGCCGGATATTTATCCCCGTCATCGGGAATTATTGAGGTATTGGGCAAAAATATTGCTCAATTTCCGCTTTTTGCCAAGCAAAATATCGGCTTTTTACCGGAGGGTGCCCCGCTTTATCCCGATTTGAGCGTAAAAATGTTTCTCAACTATATGGCTCAACTGCGAAATGCTCCGAAAAAAAGTGTAAAAGAGGTTGCCCAAATTGCAAATATAAATGAGGTGATGGAACAAAAAATCGAAACATTATCAAAGGGCTATTTACGCCGCGTAGGCTTTGCGCAAAGCATACTTTCAAATCCACCGATATTACTTTTAGATGAGCCGACTGACGGCTTGGATCCCAATCAAAAAGAACATATGCGCAATTTGATTGCTCAAATGGCAAAAGATAAGACAATTATTATTTCCAC
The DNA here is from genome assembly GCA_902795745.1 of uncultured Pseudomonadota bacterium. GTDB lineage: Bacteria > Pseudomonadota > Alphaproteobacteria > RF32 > CAG-239 > RUG410. Next base: position 8,443 of record CADBMG010000043.1, on the reverse strand, counting down.
TCACCTGTTGGAAGAGGCTGAAACAATATGTAATCATATTATCCTGCTAGACAAAGGAACAATTAGAGCGGACGGAACATTAAAGCAGATTTTACAAAAAACAAAAACTGCCGATTTAGCGCAAGCATTCAGAAAATTAACGCATAAGGAGAATTAAAATGCAGAAATTATGGATTGTAACAAAAAATGAGCTGATGCGCTATTTTGTTTCTCCGCTGGCTTATGTTTATTTATTGAGTTTTTTGCTTTTAAATGCCTCTTTTGCAATTTATTTCGGTGATTTTTTTAGCCGCGGACAAGCAGATTTGCTGCCGATGTTTGAATTTCAACCATGGATTTATCTGCTGTTTATACCTGGAATTTCCATGCGTCTATGGGCCGAAGAATTTCGGTTGAAAACTGTTGTACAAATTGTAACACAGCCTGTTTCCATTTCTAACCTTGTTCTCGGTAAGTTTTTTGCAGCGTGGGCTTTTTGCGGATTGGCACTTATTTTAACTTTTCCGTTTTGGCTGACTGTGAACATTTTAGGAATTCCGGATAACAGTGTAATCGCGTTGGGATATATGGCAAGCTTTGTTTTGGCCGGTTGTATGCTTGCCATTTCAGAAACTATGTCGGCACTCACGAAAAATCAAGTCATTGCTCTGGTGTTGGCCGTACTTGCCAATTTGTTCTTTTTTTGGAGCGGTATTGAATATATTCTCTCATTTTGCCGTCTGTTTTTACCGGATAGCCTCATAGACGTAATCGCATCATTCAGTTTTTTAACACACTTTGATACTTTAAGCAAAGGCTTATTGGAACTACGCGATATTTTGTTTTTTGTTTCTGTGCTGTTTTTCTTTAATTTTACCACCATATTAATTATCAACTTTAAGACATCAGGAACTTCCGGATGGCTCAAATCAACTTCGCGCGGCTATTATTTGTTTGCATGGCTGATGATACTATGCGGATTTTTGGGTTTTAATATTATAGCAAATAATTTTGCCCGCCGTATACAGTATGATGCAACGGCAGAAAAGATATATACCCTGACCGAAAACACCAAAGATATTTTGGCGCAATTACCGGAAAAAGTAACGGCAAAACTGTACTTCTCACCGATTTTGGAACAACGAAATCCCAATTTACGTCAAATGTTTGACAATGTACGTATTCTCTTGCAAAAATACAAAGCTGAAGCAAAAGGAAAATTTGATTATAAAGTGTATTATCCTAAATTTTTAAGTCAGGAAGAAGATATTGCCTTGGCTGATGGGCTTCAAGCCATTCCATTAATAGACTTAAACCAAAATGCTCTATTCGGCTTAACACTTGAAGATACACTTAAAAATAAATCAGTAATCCCATTCTTTACGCAAGACGGACAAGGTGCTTTGGAACAAGATATTACTTCCCAAATATACCAAATGTATCATCAAAAGAAAACAATTGGTGTTCTTACCGGTTTACCTATTTTCGGTTCAACCGAAGGTGATGGCACATTTTTGCGATCTGCATGGGAAATCGTCAACAATCTGCAACAGAATTATAACTTGATAAATATTATCAGACCAAGCGACTTTGAGCAGCAGCTTGATGCACTCATCTTGTTTGCCCCTCACCGATTGAGTAAAGAGTTTATTGAGCGTATCAAACAATATTCGCAGAGCGGAGGAAAGTTCTTAGTTGTATTGGATCCGGCAAGCGAATCATCTCGTTTATATTCGTATGAAAATAAACTACTGCAAAGTACATCGCTGGGAGAACTGGAAGATTTTTGGCATATCAAATTTTATGAAAACTATGTAGTGGCTGATTTGCAAAACTCCATTACGGTTGACGCTACTCAGAATTACAGCAGTAATCCGGTTTTTACCCAAGATGTTATTCAATTTAAATTGCAGCCGGAAGATATGAATCCATCTCACCCTGTTACGCGTAATTTGCATGAAATCATGATGGCATCAGCTTCTATCATTATGCCGAATATTCAAGCATTAGAAGAGGGAAAAATTAATTTTATTCCATTGCTGAAAGCCAGCGATATTTCTCAAATCATGGATGCGATGATTGTAATAAAAGGTCTTAATCCGCAAGAAATTCTGCAATATTTTGAACCGGATGATAATCAAAAAATCTTGGCTGCCGAAATCAGCGGACGCGAAGCTACAAACCCTTTTGAAATGATTGTTGTCACCGACACCGATTTCTTATACGATACGTTTTGGGCAAATAAAGAGCACTTTTTGGAAAAAGAATATACATCTGCCTATTTTGACAATGCCAATTTTTTATTGAATGCGCTAGACTATCTGACTTACGACTCCTCCTTATTAAAGCTACGCGGAAAACGTAAAGCGGAAAGAAGATTCAAAGGCATTGAAGATCTACGACGTTTTAATTCTTTCGAATTCAAAAAACAAGAAAATGAGATTTTTAAAGAAATTAATACCGCCAAAAAAGCCCTGCAAGAAGTATGGAGTAAGAAAAATTTTGAAGAGCGCGAGAATTTTACCGCCGATGAATTGGCGGCAATGGCCGGTGTTCGCCATAAACTTGACGATTTGCGACAACAATTGAGCGATTTGCGTTATCAAACATTTCGTAATGTACAAAATATCGCTGACATAGTGGCATTCTTTAACATTGCTTTTATTCCTCTCTTATTATTGATAATTTTTGCTGTCGTATTTCTTTTCCGGCGTCGCAAAAGTTTTTCTTTGCCTCAATTGATGTATTTTGATAAACGATTACTCAAACTTTCTTTGGCATGCTTATTACTGTTTGCCGCTGGTGTTGTTTCAATTTATTATTCTAACCGCAGTGAAATTGATGCTTATGAAAATAAACTCACATTTCCTAATGTTGGCGATAACTTAAACAATATAAACAAAATAGAGCTTAAAACCAATAAGCAATCGGCAACTTTTGAGCTTACGGATAATCAGTGGAAGATGCTTGAAATGCCTGATTTACCGGTATATCAGGAAAGAATTCGCCGCCTTTTGACAACTATTGCCGATGCCACATATTTTACCCGTAAGTCAAACAAAGCGCAAAATCTAAGTATCTTTAATTTAGCTCCGATTGAAGATGATAAATCAGCGGTAACAGAAGTGGTGTTAAAAAGCGATAATAATGAAATAACCCGTTTCTATTTAGGAGATATAAACATTGATCTCGGACGTGGAGCAACCGCTGCCTATATGCGCTTTACCGATCAATTCCAGGTATGGGAAATAAAAGCCGACTTTATTGATATGGATTTAGATTGGCATAACTGGACATATTCGCATTTATGGGATTTGCGCTTCGGACGTCCTTATGCGCAAAATGATAATGAGCATAGCGAACAAGTTCTGATGATTTTGTTAAAAGAGTTGTTGAACACTCCGATTAAAGCCGTGGTTGATAAGCCTTTGTTGGCGCCGATTAAGGATATAACGCTGAATATTGAAGAAGGAAACAAAGCCACTATTTACTTATATGCCGGAGATAATAATGACGCATATGCAAGCTTTGAATTTGATAAAAATAACCAAAATCGCCATCTGCGGTTAATGGCACAATATTTGAACGACAAAGCCGTTGTAATTGACAAAGATAAAATGGAGAAAATAATTCATGTTAGCGAACAATAATTCTGCCCTGAAAAACATTGCAGCCATTGCCAGTGTATGTACGGCACTGTTACTGAGTTTGATAAAAGCCGCCGCTGTTTTCTACACCGGTTCATTATCGGTTCTGAGCTCTATGATTGACAGTTTGGCAGATCTTATTTCCTCACTAATCACTTACATTGCCGTACGCATTTCCGACAAACCGATGACTGCGCATCACCGTTACGGATATGGAAAAGCTGAGGCTGTAAGTGCTCTTCTGCAAGCGGCATTCATTGCCGGTTCTGCCGCATTTATCCTTTATGACGGTATCGACCGCTTTGTTCATCCGGTTACGGTACAACAAACAGGCTTCGGTATTGCTATTATGATTATCAGCTTAATTATTACGCTCCTACTCATCGGATTACAGCAATATGTCGTAAAAAAAACAAAATCACAGGCAATTAAAGCAGATAGTGCCCATTATATTGTTGACGTATTAAGCAATCTTTCCGTTATGATTTCACTTGTGGTTGTACGCTACTTACATTGGCAATGGTTTGATATTGTCATCGCCGGATTAATTGCAATCTATTTGCTGATTAATGCCTTTAATCTGGCAGGAGATGCTTTGGAAGAAATTACCGATGCCGAAGTTGATGATGAAATAAAAAGGCATATAATCGACCTTGTTTGCAGCGTAGATGGAGTTAAAGGATATCACGATTTACGAACCAGAGTATCTGGCATAAGAATGTTTGTGGAAATTCACTTGGAACTGGATGGAAAACTCTCGCTTTATCAAACTCATGAAATTGCCGATAACGCAGAAAATAAAATTATAGCCGCCTATCCGACGGCTCAGATTATAATACACCAAGACCCTTACGGTTTAAAAGAAAATCGTTTGGATCATCAAATCAATGGTAATTGTCAACTTTAACGCTTAGTGTTAGCTTTGACATAAGCCAACATTGAATGCTCATCACAGTAGGTTTGTCCGGCACGAACTTTCTTACCGCAAAAACAAAAATCATCATCTCGCGGATCTCCTATCGGCCAGCGACAAGTATGGCTGTCTAAATTAATAAGTTTAACCCCCTGCTTTGCCACTGTTTTCTTCTTGGCCGGAACTACGGTAGCAATTTCTGTTTCCACCGTTATCTCTTCTTCCTGAGGTTTAGTTTCTATAGTGATAACTTCGACCTTTTCTTTCACAATTTCCGCAGCAATTTCCTCGTCTTTTTTCTTAATCGGCGAAGGACGAGCCGTTAAGCACAGACGGTGCACCTTACCGACAATTGAGTTTTTTGAAACTCCTAATTTTTTTGCAATTTCATTTGCGGTCAAACCTTCAATCCACATTTGGCGCAGGCCTTCAACCATTTCTTCCGTCCACGGCATATTTTTCTCCTTTAATTCAACAATTGTCGATATTTTAACTAACTATTTTTTACGAGTCCAGTTATATTTTTATTATAATTAATTTTTTTTAATCATTTTTGCAATATATTTATAAATATAAGGAGAAAATAAATGCGTCTTGCCGTATTTGTATTAATACTTTTGTTACATGCCGTACCGCTGAATGCTCACTCTGCAAGTGCGGAAAAATTAATTGAAGTTAATCTCAAAGAAAAGATGCCGCCTATTAATCGATTGCGCCAAGAATACAATAATAAATATTCGCTTTATAATCGGAAATATTATTACCGTTGGCAAATGCCTTCCGAATTTAACAATGATTTTCATAATGTTATTACTGATTTCGGTTCAATAGAAAAACGTTTGGAAAACACTACGGAAGAAGAGTTATTGCAAAAAATAAAACAATTACCGCCGGAATTGTATCCGTACATCGGACCAGCCCTACACACTGTTCCCGGTTTCTCGGGAAAAATTCTTGATTTGCCCGGTATAAAAGAAACAAAAAATAAATTTCCATCGCGGATTGCGGCTGATTTGGAAGATATTCCTTATTTGGAATTTGCTTCACCCACACTCTATTTATATCTGATGCCGGAAATATGGGGAGAAAAAAGCTCCATTGAACGTCCTATGCCTAAAATAAAATCACGACAAAATCCGCATCCTATACGACCGAATCCGGAATTTATCGCACGCATCAAAAAAAATGTGCCGATTGAAAACTTTACGATGGGTGCCCAAAACAAATCTGCCAAACCGAGTGTACGTCATTTTATTGCATATAAAAACACTCCGCTTTCCGGTGCCGATATAAAAGCCTTTATAGCAACAAAAGACCGCATTAATGACTTTATCAATCATGAAGATAATCAACTTCAGATGATTTTAATCGACTCGTTAATCCGCTTTCAGGATGAGAAAAACGGGATAGATTCAACAGTGTCGTACCTTAAAAACGTGGTAAATCCATGTCAATCTATTGTTAGAAAAGTAAAGTGGTTAGGTAAATATTCCGAATTCCTAAAAGCAGTAGAAGAACAAGGTTTCGGCCTTGATGAGTGGGCTTATACCTGCGATAAAACGCTAAAGGCCTATCGCGTGGCTGTCACTCCGAGTGGTGATTTCGGTACTATTCGATTGGCTCGTAGCGGTAAATATGCACAAATATTAAAGGATTATACAGTTTCTCCGCAAGAATGGCAACGCGCTGCTTATTATGTTGCAGCCTACGGACAGATGCACAATACTACAAGCGCAGATATTGATGCCGTACGTCCATATCTGCCGCAATTAAGACAAACGTGGCGGCAAATCGGCGAACAATACGGTGGAACTCCGATTGTTTTGCCATAGATATATTTCAAAGTTTTGCTTTTTAACGTCTTCAGACTAGCATAAAATAACATTAATATCCGTGAATTTTGATTAAAACCAATATCCTTAATAAGCGTAGCGTAAAGCAATTGAGCAACGATTTTCGTTACCGCAAGCACATCCGGCAATGGCGTCATTTTCCTTAAACGGAGTAGGACGAAACACATCATTTGGACGTGCTACATTTAAAAGATAGTCCTGTCGTTCTTTAACCAAACGCCAGCGACCGTTTTCATCTTGATAAGGCTTGGACGCTGCCTCTGTTGTTTGACGGTCCACATCAGTCAATGCCATATCATAAGCGTCGTCCGCTACACCGAGAGCAACGGCTTGCAGTCCTTGTTCTCCCGAGCCCCAATCCATCTGTGCCAATTTTACACATACTTGATGCGGTAAACCTTGCATTGATACCTTAAACGTCGGTTGCAATATATCAGGAGCAATGCCTTTCACCGGTAATGATGGTTGCAAAACAACTTTACCTCCGAACGGATTAATCAATTTGCCGTTTTTGGCTATCATTTCACGAGGAATTGCTTCGAATTGCTTCAAATAATCAGGAGTTAAATCCATTTTTTCTCCTTGCCGAGCGTACAACTGCCGCACATTATCTACCAATTGCGATATTTGAACTGACATCTCATTCATACGACTTTGATTATGTAAATGTATATAAGCCCACTGTACCGCTTTTGCTCCATAAATTAGAACAGCACATAAAACAAACAGAGCAAACATTCTACCCAGCATTTTCCACCGGCGAACCTCAATGTCTTCCTGTTGAGCATTTTTTTCCCGATAGGCTCGAAGTCTCTCCAAACCGTCGAGTTTTTCCTGCTGCTTATTATCTGTTTTGTCTTCTGCCATTTTTATCCCGTAATCCGTCCATGACAATGTTTAAATTTTTTACCGCTTCCGCAAGGGCACAAATCATTACGTGCCACATTAGCAAACATTGAACTATCTGTCGGTTTTTTCTGTTCACTTTCAATTGCCGTGCCGTTATGCATTGCCGACATTTGGCGATTTTGCTCTTTATCCATTGCTGCTTGCATTCTTTCCTGAGAATTATCCTGAATGACCGTATGGCAAATAACCACGGTCACCCGCTCTTTTAGTATATCGAGCAAATCGGCAAACATTTGAAATGCTTCTTTTTTGTACTCGTTGAGCGGGTCCTTTTGTCCGTAAGCACGCAAGCGAATGGTATGACGCATCAAATCAAGCGTTGCAATATGTTCCTTCCACAATTGGTCCAGCACTTGTAATAAAATGCTCTTTTGGACCATTTTAACTACTTGCGGCGGCAAGGTACTTTCGCGTTCTTTTAAGCGTTCATCTACTTCATTAAAGATGCGTTCTTTGAGTGTTTCTGTATCCATATCTTGCTCGTTGCACCAATTGGCAATAGGTAAAACAAAACTTGTTGCCGCTTGCAAATCTTGCTTCAAGCCGTCCTTGTCCCATTCTTCCGAAGGTGTGCCATAAGCCGCATGAGCATTAATAATACCGGTCAGATATTCGTCGCGCATATCTTTTATGGTTTCAGACAAATCATCTTCTTCCAAAATTTCACGGCGCTCTTCATAAATAATCTTGCGCTGATCATTCATTACATTGTCATATTTTAAAATGTCCTTACGAGCATCAAAATGACTTTCTTCTACACGTTTCTGTGCTTTTTCCAAAGCTTTGGTAATCCACGGGTGTACCAGTGCTTCGCCTTCCGGCAAACCTAAACGATGCAACACGCTTGACATTTTATCCGAACCGAAAATACGCATCAAATCATCCTGCATAGAAAGGAAGAACTTTGAGGTACCGGGATCTCCTTGTCGTCCCGAACGACCGCGTAATTGGTTATCAATACGGCGGCTTTCATGGCGTTCGGTGGCGATAATAAACAAACCGCCGGACTTTAATACTTTTTCTTTATCTGCGGCAACTTCGGCTTCAATTTGCTTTTTAATTTCAGCAATCTGTTCCGGAGTTTCCTCGCCCGTCAATCTTTCCTTGAGTTTCATATCCGGATTACCGCCGAGTTGAATATC
>CADBMG010000042.1 GCA_902795745.1 uncultured Pseudomonadota bacterium | reverse complement strand
TGTAAGTGTGAATCTTTAATTCAAGGGTTCCGCTCCTGTAAATGCGGATCTTTAATTCAAAGGGGAGATTTGTTCTCCCCTTTATTTTTTGAGGTATTTATATGTTCAGATTTTATGATGTTTCAGAAGATTACATAAAGTATTTAAAACAATTTGAACCTAAAGTACCAAATGTTAATTATGCTTTAAATAGTAAATTTGTATGTGGTATTGTTCTTAACGTTAACGGAATTGATTATTATGCACCTATTTCACATACAATTCAAAAATTTCGTACTTCTATGCTGATCCTTGATAAAAATAATAATCCAATCTCATCTATTAGATTTTCTTTTATGTTTCCTGCATTAGAAAGCGTCTTAACGATCAAGGATTTTAATATTATTAAAAAAACCGATCCTAATTACGCAGCACTTTTGCAGAAAGAATATTATTTTTGTTTAAAAAACTTAAATGATATTAAGAAAAAGGCACTTAGTGTTTATAAAATTGGTTGCAACGTCAATCATCCCATGTTTACTAATTGTTGTAATTTTATCCTTTTGGAAAACAATTATCGTAATTTTCAAGTGTCATAATATTATTCCCCGTCAAAAAAACGGGGAATTTTTTGTTGTATCAAACTGTACTTTTGGACAAAACTCAATAGCGTTTTGCTATTGTCACAGCAATCAATCCTTCGCTTTAATCGAATAAAGCGTGCTTCTATTCTCTGTTCAAAGACAAACAAGAGTATAAAAAGCCTTATAAAGCGGCATTTTCAAGCAATTTATGAAACCTGTCACGCTGTTTTTAAGGGTAAGCGTGCTGAGGTGCGTGCTTCCGAGATAGCAAATACTTTAGTTGAGTAAAGTGCTTGCGTATCGTAAAGCTGTTGCCGGGATATGTTTTACACTTTCGGTATCAAAAATTTTCAAAAGGTATTGCATTTTATAAGATAATGTGATATAATATAGCATGACTTATATAAGACTATGCTTTATCAGACATATATAAGAATTTCAAAAAAGATACCGGAGGTTTATTATGGCTACAAACAGGAACGAGTATAAGAACAAATACTTGAAAGATAATTATGATCGTGTTCTCCTATGTTTGGATAAAGGTGATAAAGATAAAATCAAAGAATATGCTGACAGTTGCGGTGAAAGTGTTAATAGTTTCATAAAAAGAGCTATAAAAGAAGCTATTGAACGTGATAATATTTTGATATGAATATACTGATAATGAACGAAACAAAAGCAGCCGAAAAGATTATAAATGAAAAGACTGTTGGTAAGAAGCCTATATCTGACATCAATCTGCTGGCTCGATACTTTACGACTTACCCTACAGGGAATAAGAAACCGACTGCAAAAGAGCTGACTCCAATTTTACAAGAATATCTCAAAGGGCAATATGACGATTATCAGTCTATCAAATGGGTAAGCCTCATTGAGAAAGCTATCAAGAAAGCTAAAACCTACCCTATAATTGATCTTGAATATATCCCTGTTACGGAAAACGAAATCAAGACAATTCAGGGCATTAAAAACAAAAAACTTGAAAAATTGGCTTTTGTCTGCTTAGTGGTTGCAAAATATTTCAATTTGAGAAATCCTAACAATAACGGGTATGTGAATATAGATTACAGCACATTATTCAAGTTAGCAAGGGTTACAGCTAAAACCTATGAAAAGCCTTTACTCCTGAACGATCTCAAACAAATTGGATTGGTGCAACGATGCAAGAGAATAGACAATCCTAATTTCAAGGTACTGTTTATTGATGACAATTCGGATATTGTTCTAAAGGTTGAGGATATGCGAGAACTCGGATATAGGTATCTTGAATATCTCGGCGAACAATTTATCAAATGCGTCAATTGCGGTTTACTCATGCGAAAGAGAAGCAATAGTACAAAATACTGCAAAGAACGTCGTACCTGTACAATGGAAACGAAGGTTATAACCTGTTGTGACTGTGGGAAACAATTTGCCGTAAGCAGTAAAAACAATAGGACTTGCCGATGTGAAGACTGCTATAAGACATATCGGAATAACTATCAAAAAGAGTTAATGAGTAAGAAACGCAATATGTAAGTCGGAGTGTTTCTGTTAGCAGAACAAATTGAAATAGGACTTAATATCAGCAGGCTTCAATGCCAATATATAAGCGACTTTGCGGGCTGGCTTAATAACCTTTCGATTTTACTATAATGATATATAGTAAGTAATTGTATTTTTATAGAGACGTTTAGAATTATATATTTTTCAAGAAATCACCCTCAATCTCTTTACCAATAAGGGTTTGAGGGCTTTTAACAGTGAAAATTTGTACCCTCTTATGGAGAGATCACGGTAAAAAACTTACATAAACTTGCAAAAAAACGCGATTTTACTACGAAATCGGCTT
>CADBMG010000041.1 GCA_902795745.1 uncultured Pseudomonadota bacterium | reverse complement strand
ATAATGAATTCTTTTTCAGGAAACAAAATATGTGCAGTCTGTTGAGCACGTATAAGTGGTGAAACAATCAGTACATCAGGCTTAAATCTGATTTTTTCTTTCAGTATATTAGCTTCATAAATTCCTTTGTCTGTTAACGGATAGTCTCCGCCTATAATGTTTTTTCGATTAGCTTCTGATTGCGTATGTCTTATTAAATAAATCATTATTTCACTCCTATACTTTTAGGGTAGCCGATATAAATAAAAATTCAAGCTTTATATTTCCAATGAAATATTTTTTTTGTTAATTAAAAATACAAAAAAACAACGGAAAGTTTTGGGCCTTCCGCTGTATGAAATTAAGCAACCAATATTACAAGCCCCAAGAACCGCCGTAAGAGCCTTCGATACCGATAATTGTACTGGCTCCGTATTTTTTCGAACCCCTATCCTCGGCACGGAAATATTGAATAAACGGACCGATTTGCAAGCCTTCATAAATATCTACCATCATATTGGCTTTAGCACTCAGTTCATATTCAAAATCAGTTGGGTTGTAAGCACTATATGCAAAATAGTCGCGGAAATATGAATCAACGTTAAATGTAACACCTTCCCGTAAAGGATATTCCGCTTCTAAGCCGATTTCGTACGCGGCTTTTGTTGTTTTGTCATGGCTGTACGTAAAGTCATATTCGCCGACGATTGCTCCGTACAAGTTTTTTATGTATTTACCGTCAAACATTTTCAAACCGGTCATACCGCGGAAAATCTTAGTGCGCGGGGCATCATCGTTTGGCTCAAATTCGGTTTGATAAGCCAAGTTAGCAAACGGTCCGACATAAGCTCCCCAATACTGCCATACCTTACGGGCATAATCGGTTGCAAGCAGGATTTTATCTGCGGTTTCGTTTTCTACATTCGGTCCGTCAACCGGTTTGAGCTTAGTTTTACCATATTCCATAAATAAGCTGTTTTCCCATTTATAGTTTTCTTTTTCTTGAGTCAAAGCAAAGTCAAATACACCTTTAACTACTGTTTCACTGTCGCCGCTCAGTTGTGAGTTTGGTGAATCGCGATATTCCTCTGCATTAGAAACTTCGGTAGAGGTTAATTGAATTGCCGCCTTTTTCAAGTTAGCCGTCCAACCGTATGCTTCAGAGCCGGCTCCTTCCGGAGCTAATTTATCAGAAGCATTAGCCATTGTTGCAACACTTAACAACGGCAAAAATAAAATCGATAACTTCATTTTCATCATTTTTTCCTCATTATTGTTAGAACTGGTAACAATATAAAATATTATAAACAATGAGGTAAAGAGATAAGATTAAGTGTTATTGCTTTTGTGGATAACATCGCCGATTTTTATATTTTTATTTTTTGTTTGTCCGCCTTTTATTTCCATAACACTTGTCGGAGGAAATGGTGGTATTATAAGTGTTTCATCAAGCGGTTGAGCGTTTTCTTTGATATAAAAAACAGTTCCATCTGCACTGATAAATAAAATATCAAGAGCAATAAATGTATTTTTCATCCAAAAGGCAATATTGTAGGGATTTTCAACATCTGACATATCAAATAACATACCTGCATTATCAGCTAAAAATGGGCGATTCATCAAACCTGTTTCACGCTTTTGCGGGGTATCTGCAATTTCCGTTATCCACTCTCCGCGCAACTTCCCATCCGGCGAGCTAATGCTGACGTTTACCGCTTGCACTTTGAAAGCAGCTAAGCAAATCAGAAAAAATAGAAAATATTTCAACATAGGCAATTCCTTTACATATACTATAATTTCCGGATGTGAAATTTTTGTTAATAAAATTAGCTGTCGGGGTTGAGTTGGAAGGTAAATAATGTAAAATCGGCAATATGTGAATTGGTGACGGAAGAATAAGGTGCAAAACGAAGAAAAAATTTCTGTTAATGGCAATATATGGAAGATAGCCGAAGTTGACGATACATGGTGTGAGCGCGTCAAACAAGTCTATGGTTTGTCGTCATATTTAGCACAACTTTTGTATGTGCGAGGTATTCGTTTTGAAGATATTCCGACATTTATGGAACCGCGCTTAAAAGATTTAATGCCTGATCCGTATGTATTAAAAGATATGCAACGAGCCGCCGAACGTATGACTAAAGCAATAATCGACGGAGAAAAAGTGGCAATAATCGGAGATTATGACGTTGACGGAGCAACTTCTACATCCGAGTTGGTACGTTTTTTGCGTGCAGTGGGAATTGAACCGATAGTCCATATTCCGACCAGAGAAGAAGGATACGGACCGAGTGATGTGGCTTTTGCCGAGTTTAAGGCGTTTGGGGCGCAATTGGTTATTACGATTGATTGCGGAACAACCGCTTTTGACGTGCTTAACCGAGCTGCCGCAAACGGATTTGAAGTTATGGTATTGGATCATCATGAGGCAGAAGCGATGCTGCCGAAAGTTTATGCTGTGGTTAATCCTAAGCGCTTAGACGAAACAAATCAGCATAAATATTTGGAATATATGTCGGCAGTAGGTGTCGGTTTTATGTTTTTGGTAGCAGTTAATCGACTTTTGCGGCAAAAGGGATTTTATGAAGAGCACCAAGAACCTCAGTTAATGAATTTATTGGATTTGGTCGCTTTAGGAACAGTTTGTGATGTTGTACCGCTATTAGGGTTGAATAGGGCATATGTGAAGCAGGGTTTGAAAGTTATGGCGACACAGCAAAATCAGGGACTGAAAAATCTGATGCGTATTGCTAAAATGGAAACCGCACCGCGTGCATATCATCTGGGATTTGTTTTAGGACCGCGTATTAATGCTTGCGGTAGAGTCGGAGATGCCGCTCTTGGTAGCCGCCTTTTATATACGCAAGATGAAAATGAAGCTAAAATGTTAGCAGAAAAATTTGATACATTTAACGGCGAGCGCAAGGAAATCGAAAATTATGTTTTGTTGCAAGCAATTGAACAGATTGAAGCAGAGCCGCAAGAATATCCAATGGCATTTGCATATGGCAGTGACTGGCATCAGGGGGTTATTGGTATCGTTGCCGGAAAATTGCGAGAACGCTACAATATGCCGGCATTTGTTATGAGTATTGAACCTGATGAGGTTAAAGGTTCGGCTCGTTCTGTCGAAGGTATTGACTTGGGTGCGCTTATCATTTCCGCCAAGGAACGCGGTGTGATAACGGGTGGAGGCGGTCACACAATGGCAGCAGGATTTTCACTTAATGAAGAGCAGATTTCGGAGTTTAGAAAATTCGTCGGCGAATACATTTTGGAACGTTTGGGAGAAGAAAAAATAGCTCCGGTTTTGGAAGTGGATTGTGCTTTGAGCTTAGCTGCGGTTAATTCCGGTTTTGCTGAAGAACTGGCAAAATTGGAACCATTCGGTACCGGAAATCCGGAGCCGCAAGTTATGGTGCAAAACGTGATGATAAGTCGTCCGCAAATAATCGGAAGCGGTCATGTAAAATGTTTTCTGACATCGCCTCTCGGGGCATCGCTTTCCGCCATAGCTTTTCGTTGTGCCGATAATGAGATGGGGCAGGCTCTTCTCAACAATAAAGGCGAGGTTTATGATGTTGTCGGTTATGTCAAACTTGATACATGGCAAGGTCGGCAAAAAGTACAAATGATTATTAACGATATAATGAGGAAATAAAATGGCAGATAAAGAACAATCAAAATTTTGGAGTAAATTAAAAAATTACTTTTTTACCGGTGTAATTGTGGCAGCTCCGGTGGCTATAACGGCATATATGTCATACCATTTGGTAATATGGATTAATGAAGCCACCAGTAAACTGATTCCGCAACAATGGAAAATAGGTAATTTTGTACCGTATGCCGTTCCGGGATTAGGGTTGGTGCTATTGATAACTACACTTATCATAATTGGTATGTTTACCACCGGTTGGGCCGGAAAATTTTTTGTCCGTATATGGGAAAAAATCATTCGTAAAATGCCGATTGTATCAAGTATTTATTCTTTGGTTAAGCAGATTTTTGAAACTTTTTTGTCGCAAAAATCACGTTCTTTCAGCGAGGTGGTTTTGGTGCAGTATCCAAGATCTGGATTGTGGACAATAGCCTTTGTCAGTAAGGATAAGACAGATGGTGAAATTGCTGCCAAAACAGGTGAAAATATGATGAGTATATACGTACCGACAACCCCAAATCCAACTTCTGGTTTTTTGATTTTTGTACCGCAAAAGGATGTTATTAAATTGGATATGTCTGTTGAAGAAGGTATTAAGTATGTGTTATCTTGCGGTATCGTTACTCCTGAAAGCGAAAATACAGAAAATAAGGACTGATATATGAAAAAAAACGCAATTTTGTTGTTTTTAAATTTATTTTGGTTAATGCCCGCCTCCGCCTCATGGCAAGACAAGTTATCTGAGTGGACGGATTTTGTTGTTGAAGACATTAAGGATATTCGTTGCGGGCATCGTTATGATGTTTATGTGCCGTTTTATGCTTGGCACAATCGCCTTACTTACGATCGGGAACATCTGGATCGTTACAATGAAAATCCATGGGGGGCGGGACTGGGAATGTCTCATTATAATTCCGAGGATACTTGGTCCGGAATTTTTGCCATGGCATTTAAGGATTCCAATTCGTATGTTGAGACCTATTTCGGCTATGCCCGCCAGTGGAACAAAACTTTTGGCGAACATCATGATTGGAAACTCGGAGCCGGTTATACACTAGGTTTAACTCAGCGTCACGAATATGACTATATTCCGGTGCCTCTTCCATTGCCGTTGGTTGGTATAGGATATAAGCATTTTCATATTCAGGCAGCTTACGTTCCGGGAATAAAAAATGATGGCAACGTGTTGTTTGCCTTCAGTCGATTTGAATTTTAAGGAGAAAAACAATGGAACAAAAAATTGTTGAAGTCGGAAATGTAAAATTAGGCAACAAATTGCCGTTAGTTTTGGTTGCAGGTCCCTGCCAAATTGAGAGCCGTGAGCATGCAATTTTCATGGCAGGGCAATTAGTCGAGATAACGAAAAAGCTCGGCATTCCTTATATATTCAAAGCTTCATTTGATAAAGCCAACCGTACCTCACTAAGCAGTGCACGAGGCGTTGGCTTGGAAGAAGGTATGAGAACTTTTGAACAAATTAAAAAATTGTATCCTGATTTGCCGATAGTAACAGATATTCATGAACGAGAGCAGTGTGCAATTGTTGCAAAATATGTAGATATGTTACAAATTCCGGCATTTTTATGCCGACAAACCGATTTAGTGGTAGCAGCTGCCAAAACCGGTAAAACGGTTAATATTAAAAAAGGCCAGTTTTTGGCACCTTGGGATGTAAAGAATATTGTAAAAAAAGCAGAAGATTCCGGAAACCATAATATTTGCATTACCGAACGTGGCACCAGTTTCGGTTATAATACTCTTGTTACCGATATGCGCGGCTTTCCGCAAATGGCAAAAGATACCGGTTATCCGTTGATTTTTGATGCCACACATTCAGTGCAACAACCGGGAGGTTTGGGTGGTACAACCGGAGGGCAACGAGAGTTTGCTCCGGTTTTGGCGCGTGCGGCGGTGGCGGTAGGTGTTGCCGCAGTGTTTATCGAAACGCATGAAAATCCGGATAAAGCACTTTCGGACGGACCTAATTCCATAGCCTTGAAAGATATGGAACGCGTTATCGGTGAATTAATGGCGTTTGACAAGCTCAATAAAAGTATGATACATGATTATTAAAAGGATAATTTGAGTAAACAAATGCAGTTAAGCGGCGAGGGATATATCATCAAGATCAGAAATCACGGCGAAAAGTCGGCGATTGTTACGTTGGTATGCCCTGAGCTCGGAAAAATTACGGGTTACGTCAACGGGGCACTAAGCAAGCGCAACTTGGGTATTTATCAACTCGGTAATCGCATTTCGTTTAATGCTTATGCTCGTGTTCAGGAAAATATGCTGAGCTTTAAGGGAGTGGAGTTGGTTTGTTCACACACTGCCGATTTTATGCTAAATTCCAGTAAAACAGAAGCACTTTTTTCAATGTGCAGGCTTTTGGATATTTGTGTCGCGGAGAATGATGATTTCGGCACATTTTTTAAATCAATAGACGACTTTTTTGTTCATTTAAGAGAAGCAAATTGGTTGGTATATTATTCATTTTTTGAATTTCATTTGCTGGAATTTTTGGGTATAGGATTAGATATAAATGAATGTGCCGTTACCGGTAGACATGATGATCTGCGTTATATATCTCCTAAAACCGGTCGTGCCGTATGTTCACAAGTTGGTGCGCCATACAAAGATAAGCTCTTTGCTTATCCGCAATATATAGTTGAGCATAATTATTTACCGAAAAGTGCCGATGTAGCAAATGTTTTGGAGATGACCGGAAGTTTTTTAAGTAAGAATTTTTTAATGCAGCACAACTTGCAATTGCCGGAAAATCGTGCTAGTTTGCTTCATATTTTGAATTTATCGCAAAAAATGTAGGTGGAATATGGCTGAGGAAAATTTAAAAATCAGAGATGTGCAATTCAGTGACGAACTTAGCAAGCGCTATTTATCTTACGCAATGTCGACCATAGTTTCGCGTTCGTTGCCTGATGTTCGTGACGGCTTGAAGCCTGTGCATCGTCGCTTGATGTATGCCATGCGTCAACTGCATTTAGATCCGAAAAACGGCTATAAAAAATGTGCTCGCGTAGTCGGTGATGTCATAGGTAAATATCATCCGCATGGCGATAGTGCCGTTTATGGCGCGATGGTGCGTTTGGCACAAGATTTTTCGGTACGCTATCCGCTGGTGGACGGGCAAGGTAATTTCGGTAATATTGATGGAGACGGCGCGGCGGCGATGCGTTATACCGAGGCCAGATTAACCGAGTTTGCGATGGATTTGATGGATGGTTTGAATGATGACGCTGTTGAGTTTATGGATACCTATGACGGAGAAGATAGTGAACCGACAGTGATGCCGGCTATGGTGCCAAACCTGTTATGTAATGGTGCGATGGGTATTGCGGTGGGTATGGCAACCAATATTCCTCCCCATAACCTCAGTGAAGTAAGCGATGCATTGCTGTATTTGATAGAAAATCCGGAGGCAGATAATGAAGCGTTAGTGCGCCGTATTAAGGGACCGGATTTTCCGACCGGCGGAGTTATCGTCGATTCTTTTGAAACTATTTTGAATAATTACAAGCAAGGAAAAGGTAATTTTCGGATTCGGGCTAAATGGACTACCGAAGATTTGGGACACGGGCAATATCAAATTGTGGTAACGGAAATACCTTACCAAGTGATAAAATCGAAACTGATTGAAAAAATTGCTGAATTGCTGTTGAATAAAAAATTGCCTTTGTTAGCTGATGTGCGTGACGAATCAGCACAAGATGTGCGCATTGTTTTAGAGCCGAAAAGTCGTTTGGTTGATGCTCGTATGCTAATGGAACAGCTCTACAAATTGACCGATATGGAAGCTAAATTCAACATGAATATGAATGTTCTTGACTTAGACGGTGTGCCGAGGGTTATGAGCATTTATGAAGTTTTGCACGATTATCTATTACATCGTAATCACATTTTATTGCGTAAAATCAAGTATCGTTTAAATAAAATCAATGCACGACTTGAAATCTTGGAAGGCTATTTGATTGCCTATTTGAACTTAGATGAAATCATCCGTATCATTCGTGAAGAAGATGAACCGAAAACAGTTATGATGACTAAGTTTAATTTAACAGATACGCAAGCCGAAGCTATCTTAAATATGAAACTGCGTAATTTGCGTAAGCTGGATGAAGCCCAAATAGAAGGCGAACATAAGGATTTGTTGGCAGAAAAGGCTGATTTGGAGACTTTACAAAGTGATGATGCAAAGCGGTGGCAGGCAATAGCCGAAGAAATAAGAAAAACAAAAGAAAAATATGGTAAGCGTACCGCATTGGGACGCCGTCGCACCGAGTTTGCCGAACTTCCGGCTGATATTGATGTTCCGGTTGAAGCAATGATTGAAAAAGAACCGATTACGGTAATTCTATCGCAGAAAGGCTGGATTCGTTGCATGAAAGGGCACGTTGATTTGAAAGATGAATTCAAGTTTAAGGATGATGATGCCTTATTGTTTGCGATTCACGCTCAAACTACCGATAAAATTGTCATTTTGGATAATAAAGGCAAATTTTTCAGCATTGCCGCTAATGATATTCCGAGCGGTCGCGGTTTCGGTCAGCCTGTACGTTTGATGATAGATCTAGCCAATAATGACGATGTGGCGGCAATGTTTGTTTATGAACCGCAAGCCAACTATTTAATAGCTTCTGATAAAGCATATGGTTTTATTGTTGATGAAAATCATATCTTGGCACAAACTCGTCAAGGACGCAAAATTATGAATGTGGTTGATGGAGAAACTGTCAAGTTTTGCTTGAAGATGACCGGAGACTACGTGGCAATTGTCGGTGAAAATCGTCGGCTTTTAGTTTTCAAAGCCGAAGAAATACCAACCATGGCACGTGGTCATGGCGTTTTGTTGCAAAAATATAAAGACGGCTCAATAACCGATATTCAGATTTTTAACGGAGAAGTGGGTTTCAGTTATAATCGCACCGGCGGAATATGTACCGAAAAGGAATTACTGACGTGGCTCGGTCATCGTGCACAAGTAGGTAAATTAGTTCCATTCGGTTTTCCTAAAACCAATAAATTTTTGAAAGATTAACTCTTTACGCATTTTTGTAATCTCCGAAACGTCTTTTATATAAAGTTACGTACAAAAGATGATATTTAAAATTTTTTTAATGACTAAATATATGATATTAGAATAAAATTCAAAAAGGTGTGTATAAAAATAGAATACTATATATTGTTTGTTTACTTTTTGTTAACACAATATGTAGTATAATTTCAACTAATGACGCAATAATGAATTTTAAGGAGAAACACAATGAACGTTATTAATTTTGAAAACATTGCTTTAACCGACGCTGAACGTCAACCTTGTGAAGTTTGGACCAGAGTTATGGGCTATCATCGTCCGGTAAGTGAATTTAATCGCGGTAAAAAGAGCGAATATTATTCGCGTTTGTGCTTTGTTGAAGAAAAGGCTGTTTCTCACTTGGATTACAATACAGATTCGTGTGCTTGCGCCGCTGAATAAAAAAATAGTTCTCTACCTTTAAAATATCCCCGTCAATGGGGATATTTTTATATTAAAAAATATTGACATAAAAAAACTTTTTAGGCTATAATGACTGCAAATTAAAATTATTTATATATGAGGTATAAAGAACTTATTGAGTGCACACATCCGCAGAGTCCGCAGTGTGTGTACATGAGGCAGCATGAGGTCGAAAAGGCCTTTTTAAGTATCGACATTGTCGCTCCCGTACATCTGATGCACGTGATTGATGTTATAGGAAGGCGACATTTGCTTTGGTGTAGTAAATCTCGTACCGGCAAGACGGAAACATTGCCGGTCTTTACCGATGAGCTGAACAACGATGTGGTCAAAGCCAAAAAGTATTATGAGGTCAAAGAAGATGACTTCATTTGCAAAAATCAGATGGCTTACCTCTTTCACAAGACCAAAGATGGTCGTTTCAATGTACGCCTGTTGTTGGTTTATCGCTACCAGTCGTTGGTACGTTCGCTGATGTTAGCCCAAGGTGAGGAACCGAAAGATTTTTATATCGTTCGGTTAGTGAATCGGAGTACCGATCACATCTTCGGTTACTGTTGGCGAATTTTTACCACCGATGAGTACGGGGATGAGGTATCAAATCTTCTCCCTATTGATTTGCGCAATGTCAATTGGATGAATGAAACCATCTTGCAAAATGCAGACATTGAGGCAGTTAAAGTCGGGGAGACCGTGACAGTCAACAACGTTCGCTACGTAGTGAAAAAAGATAAGCAAGGACTTTATTTACAAAAAAGTCATTTGCAAATCAGTCTGCCGCGTAAACACTAACAAAAATTCCTCAGCTTTTAAATAGCTGAGGAATTTTTATTATCCTATTAAACCACTAAAATGGGCAATAGCAAAGAGAACTGTTGCAACGACTAAAGTAATTACCGTGACAATCGTTCGTCCGATTAACCATTCTTTCAAATCGTCATCAGGCATTTTAGATAACCTTTTTGCCTCACAAACAGCTAGATTAATGCCGTATCCCAGCACAATCAAAGTTGTTAACACAGAGACAATCCACACCGTTATTTTTACCTTCAACGTTGCCGGATCAATTGCACCACCTATGTTATTTATCATTAAAACTATTCCGGCTAATCCGACCATAGTTATGATAAAGACGAAAAGAGCACTCAGCACAGCCATAACAATGTATGGGATAAAGAATATGCCAAAACGCACTTCACGATTAGCAACGACTCGCCGAACTGCCGACGAAACTCGTTTTTTAAAACTCAATTTTTCCATAATTAAATTTAAAATTTATAAATAATTCTTATCTGCCTACCGTATAGCAAAACATTTACCCTTTTGCAAGTTTTAATTTCTCCGATTCGCATTTATAAAACAAAAAATCCGCCACTGCCAAAACAATGACGGATATTGACTTATAAATACATTATTTTAAGCAAAAGCAGCCAAATATTGGGCAATCATGTCGTAAAATACTGCATTTTCCGGCTCATGTTCTTTAAGCTCCAAAGCCTTTTGAGC
Organism: uncultured Pseudomonadota bacterium; assembly: GCA_902795745.1. Taxonomy (GTDB): domain Bacteria; phylum Pseudomonadota; class Alphaproteobacteria; order RF32; family CAG-239; genus RUG410. The sequence continues at coordinate 3,075 of CADBMG010000041.1, read as the reverse complement.
ATCAATTTGCGAATGCTCCAGAAAATGTTTGGTAGAAATTTTGCATTCGTTGTCAGCAATATCGGCCACACCGCTGTCAACAAAATACCATTCTTTGACAGCATCTGACTCATCCAAAATCTGCAACACACCGGCATGAATAACGAGAGATGTCGGAGCTCTGTCTTCCACAACCGTCAGATTTGTCGTTCCGTAAGGTAATACCACACGATAAATCTTGCGATTAAAAGCTGTGCGCTCAGGAGTCCATATTTTCAGCGTTACATTTTCAGCCATTTTAACTAGCCTCTTTCATTTTTTCTGCCTTGGCAATTGCTTCTTCAATAGTTCCTACCATGTAGAAAGCGGCTTCCGGCAAATCATCATACAAACCGTCCAAAATACCTTTAAAGCCTTTAATAGTATCTTCCAAGTTCACATAAACACCTTTCAAACCGGTAAATACTTCCGCTACATGGAACGGTTGCGACAAGAACTTCTGGATTTTACGAGCACGTGACACCACCATTCTGTCTTCTTCCGACAATTCATCCATACCCAAAATGGCGATAATATCTTGCAAAGAGTTATACTTTTGCAAAATTTCTTGTACTCGACGCGCCGTTTCATAGTGTTCCTTACCGGCAATTTCCGGATTAAGAGCACGACTGGTTGAATCAAGAGGATCAACAGCCGGATAAATACCTAACTCAGATATCTTACGCGATAACACAGTCGTTGCATCAAGGTGGGCAAAGGTTGTAGCCGGAGCAGGGTCGGTTAAGTCATCGGCCGGCACATAAACTGCTTGCACCGAAGTAATCGAACCATCTTTGGTAGAGGTAATACGCTCCTGCATGGCCCCCATATCTGTTCCCAAAGTCGGCTGATATCCCACTGCTGACGGAATACGTCCCAGCAGTGCCGAAACCTCAGAACCTGCTTGAGTGAAACGGAAAATATTATCAATAAACAACAACACGTCTTGATGTTCTTGGTCACGGAAATATTCCGCTTCGGTCAAACCCGTCAAAGCCACACGAGCACGAGCTCCCGGTGGTTCATTCATTTGTCCGTAAACCAGAACTGTTTTAGATTTATCTCCATTCAAATCAATAACGCCTGATTCAATCATTTCATGATACAAGTCATTACCTTCACGCGTACGTTCGCCCACACCGGTAAATACCGAATAGCCACCATGCCCTTTGGCAATGTTATTAATCAGTTCCATAATCAACACGGTTTTACCAACACCGGCGCCACCGAACAAACCGATTTTACCACCTTTTGAATACGGTTCCAAGAGGTCAATAACTTTAATACCGGTCACCAAAATCTCTTCTTTTGTTGATTGATCGGTAAAGGCAGGTGCATCACGGTGAATAGGCGAATACATAGTGCTTTTAACTGCACCGCGCTCATCAACAGGTTCACCCAATACATTGATGATGCGTCCCAGCAATTCGGGACCGACCGGAACTTTAATCGGTTCGCCGGTATTAATAACTTCTTGTCCGCGTACCAAACCATCGGTTGAATCCAGAGCAATACAACGCACCACACAATCTCCCAAGTGCTGTTCAACCTCTAATACCAAACGCTTACCATTATTGGTGCATTCCAGTGCATCCAAAATATTCGGCAAATCATTTTCATTTTCAAATTTTACATCGACAACTGCGCCTAAAACCTGATGAATAAGGCCTTTTTTCTGCGCTGTATTATTTTTTTCCATTGTCTTTATTCTCCCTAAATTGCTTCCGCTCCGGCAATAATCTCAATCAACTCGGTAGTGATTGCCGATTGGCGTAAGCTGTTATATTTCAAAGTTAATTCACTAATCATTTTCTTGGCATTGCGGGTTGCGCTGTCCATTGAACTCATGCGAGCACCATGCTCACTTGCTGCGGCATTAACCAAAATTTTGAACACTGTATCGTTGAATAATATCGGTAAAATATCTTCCAATAAAGTCAATTTATCCGGCATATAGTCGTAAAAAGCGTTACCGACACGGTTAAGTTTAGCCAACTTATCATCTTCCAAATGCTCTGAGTTCAAATCAAGCGGGCATACCTGCTCACAAACAAAATTGCGACTGATTGCCGATACAAACCGAGCATAAACAAATTCACAAACATCAAAATCTCCGGCAACAAAGCAGTTCAAAATCCGATCTGCTAATTTAGCAGCCGCTTTCGGATATGACAAACCGTGAGCATCAAGCATTACTCGTTCTATAACAACGTTCGATTCGCGGAAAGTACGACGTAGAATGTCATAGGCCTTTTTGCCCAAACATTGCACTTTTACAACTTTTCCGGCATCAAGCAATTCGCGGATTCTCTGAGCCGCACGCTTGGCTGCATTGCTGTTATATGCTCCGCACAAACCTCTGTCTGAGGAAAGTACGTATAAAGTATACTTTTGCGGATTTACTTTTTCCCGCAATAAGAGCGGACGCATAAAACTAACGTTTTTAGCTTTTTCCAGTTCCTCAATCTCTGTCTTAACTCGCAAGGCGGAGCGGCGCAAATTTTCAGAATAACCTTGATTTTTATCCACTAAAATCTGCACACGGCGCAAGCGCGATGCCGCTACCATTTTCATCGCCGCCGTAATTTTTTGCGTCGACTTAATGGCTTCGATTCGTGTTCTTAATTCTTTTAATCCGGCCATTTATGCTGCCTTTTCCTGCTTTTTAAGATAGCTGTCGACAAACTCGGCATAAAATGCACTCAATTTTTCCTTCAATTCCGGAGAAATTACACGTTGTTCTTTAATCTCAGACAAATATTCCGGATGCACCGTACGCAAATGTTCCAAGCTTGATTGCTCAAAATCTTTTACATCACTGACCTGCAACTTAGTTAAATATCCGTTGACACCGGCAAAAATCGAAGCAACTTCCTCTTCGGTTGCCATCGGCTGATGCACCGGTTGCTTTAAGAGTTCCGTCAGCTTTGCACCCTTGTCCAAAAGTTGCTTGGTTGACTTATCCAAATCAGCCGAGAACTGCGAAAACGCCGCCATTTCGCGATATTGCGCCAAATCAAGCTTCATTGAGCCTGAAACCTGCTTCATCGCTTTTAT
>CADBMG010000040.1 GCA_902795745.1 uncultured Pseudomonadota bacterium | reverse complement strand
TATCTCCCCAATCATGTTCCTCTTCGTTTCTTATAACGGCTATCCCCGTATAATCTGTAGGTATTTCCTCAAAGTTTGCTACTTCAAGTTCTTTTTTTTCTTCAGTCATCGCTTTTCTCCTTTATCCAAATTAAAAAATTAGCCGCTTAATGAAAAGCGACCGGCGGTTGGAAACTACTGATAAGAATAGCGCGACATATTTGCCAAAAACAGGCATATATCTCCTAGGTTATATATGATGTCTATGTAGAACGGCTTATTTTGCCGCCCACCGATCATCACATACAGATAATCACTGAGCTTGCAAAATTAACGTTTTGCACCGACGCTTATCATGAGGTTTCCACGCCTCGGGCAAGTCTTTTCATCTTGCTTGCTTTCAATTTAACAAAATTATCAATATTTGTCAAGATATTTTTTTAAGGATAAAAATTGCCGTATTGATAGTAAGAGCAATCTCCTTACGCAGCGCAACAGTAAATCGGTCTGGCATCAGAATATGCTCACGTCGTTTTGTTTTTCAGCATGACATGAAAAAAGTCAAGTCATCAATCCTCCGGTCCGTTTTCGCGTAGTTGTTGTTTTATTTGCCCCATTTGCCAACGCAGACCGTCTTGACTGAATTTATGAATGTAGTATAAATAGCCGCCGACAACCAATAGACCTGCCGCAACCCATGAAATTGGACTGGCATACATAATTCCCTCATATCCCAATAGTTGTGCCAAATATATGGCGGCAAAGGCACGAGTAACGAGTTCAGTTATACTTGACAGCAGTGGCAAAATAGGTTTTCCCATGCCTTGAATGGTATTGCGAAATACAAAAATCAACCCTAAGAAAAAATAAAACATAGTGCTTATAAGCAAATATTGTTTACCTGTTTCAATAATGAAAGGAACGTTGCTTCCTTCGGAACTTCCGGTATCAATGAACATGGCAATCATATAGTCGCCGATTTGTCGTACCAACAAAAAGCCAAGGATGCTGATAATTATAGCAATTAAAAAAGCATATTTTACTCCCTTTCTGATGCGAGAAAGCAAGTTTGCTCCCCAATTTTGGGCGGAAAAGGTAGCCATTGCCAATCCGATAGCCAACAAAGGTTGTGTGGCAAATTGTTCTATGCGAAGTGCGGCGGCAAAAGCAGCAATTACGTCTGAACCGAATGAATTGCATACGCTTTGTACAATCATAATACTGAATGACAAGATTGAAAATTGCAGAGCCATAGGACAGGCAATGCGCAAATGGTCTTTCATTACCAAAGGTGAAAAATGCATGAATTTTTCAGATAAGCGTAAAAGGGGAAATTTCTGCCACATATAGATAAAACAAATAATAACCGAAACGGTATTCGCAAAAAGTGTACCGAGTGCCGAGCCCTTTACTCCCCAGTGAAATTTACCGATAAATATAAAATTGAGCAGAATATTGAGCAAAGTGCAAAAAATCAAAAAATAGAGAGGAGTTTTGCTGTCGCCCAAAGCACGAATAAATCCTGATAAAAGGTTGTACATGATAATCATTACCGAACTGAGTGACAGTATGAACATAAAGTCATAGGCTTGTACGAAAATTTCTTGTGGTACATTCATCAGATTAAGTAGTGGTTTTAAGCCGAATACAAGTGAAATTGTCATTATTACACTCAGTGCCAGTGATGCAGTCAGACTGTGAAATACCGATTTGCGAACGCCGTCTTCATCATGAGCACCGAATCTTTGTGCCGTAACAACGGTTAAGCCTCCGGTAAAACCAAATGCTATCATTAAAAATACCATATATATCGGTGCTGATGCTCCGATTGCAGCCAAAGCTTGAACATTTATCAATCTTCCGACTATAACCATGTCAGAAATTTGAAATAATTGCAAAAACAGATTTCCGATTAAGATAGGTATGGCAAACTGGATAATTAATTTTAAAGGATGTCCCGTTGTTAAATCGTTAATCATTTTTTTCTCTGTTTTTCTTTAATGCTTCGGCACCGGAGATAATATCAATCAGCTCATCGGTAATTTCTTCTTGGCGTATCTGTTGATATTTTTGGTCAAGTTCTGCTAAATTTTCATCGATATTTTTTTCGGCATTTTGCATATTTGTCATTCGGGTATAATGTTCTGCCGCCAATGAGAGATTTAACGCCCGTGATACGGAAATCATCAAACTCTCACGCAGCAGAGCGGAAAACAACATTTTAGGATTATTGGCAATCAACGGAATATTGTTTGTTTCCCAAGGAGTGTTTTTGTAATGTGCAATTTTCGTGCTGTCAAAAGGCATTAAATTTGTTTTGGTAATTTCGACCATTCCTCTTTTACCTCGTTGATGAAACCACATGATTACGTGAGATATTTTTAATTTTGTAATCGCGGCATCTATTTGCAAAATTATGTTTTCTGCCAATGAACTTACTTCTTTTACCGAATTGGCAACCGGATAGCTTGCCTGCATTTTCAATTTATTTTGCTGTAATTGCATTACCATTCTTTTACCGATGGGTAAAAAAACAGTTTGTTGAGGTGAGATGTGTTGATGACGTAAATCCGTTTCGGCAGCTTGTAGAAGTTCACGATTAAATTTACCAACCATTCCGTTATTGCTGCCTATAAGCAAAACTAAATAATTGTCTGTTGAAAATTTCTTCTGTGTGATTTGCGAAAAATTACTCTGCTTAACTAAGGCATGGAAGGCATCACGCAAGTTGTTTTGGTAGATGTTGAGAGATTTGTTTGCATGTTCGTATTGCAGAATGCTCGCCGATGACAGCGCTTTCATAGTGCTGACAATTTCGCGTAAATCATCGGTAGTTTTAATTTTGCGTTGCAATTCTTCAAGCGACATTGGCAATCAATCCTTCGTTTTGTAAAGCATGAGTGAAAGATTTAAGCATTTCATCAACTTGATCTTGTGTCAGTTTTTGCCGTTGATTGATGGCAATTGTTATATCGTTATATTGAGCGTGAAAAACGTCCAGTACAATTTTTTGGGCATTAGCAATTTCCGTACCGATAATATTGTCAAACAAACCACCGTTAGTAGCAATAAATACGGCAATTTGATCAGAAGCACTCATTGTTTTATATTGACGTTGTTCCAAAACCGCACGAATGGCCTGTCCGCGCTTAATACGATTCATTGTTTCCTTATCCAATTGTGTGCCGAATTTAGTGAATGATTCCAATTCTTCAAATTGCGAATAAAATAATTTTAGCGGGGCTACCAACGTTTTATAGGCAGGCAATTGAGCATCTCCACCAACGCGAGAAACCGAACGACCGGTGTCTATTGCCGGCATGATGCCTTTTTGGAACAATGAAGCAGACAGGTATATCTGGCCATCGGTGATTGAAATAATGTTGGTCGGAATATAAGCAGAAATGTTACCGGCTTCGGTTGAAACAATCGGTAGCGAAGTCAGTGTCCCTCCGCCTAATTCCGGTCGTAAATGAGTTGAACGCTCTAACAAACGAGAGTGAATGTAGAAGACATCTCCCGGAAATGCTTCTCTTCCGGGTGGACGGCGCAAAAGTAAAGACATTTGTCGATAAGCTCGAGCATGATTGGTTAAATCGTCGTAAACAATCAAAACATCTTTGCCTTGTTCCATAAAATATTCCCCGATTGAAGTTGCGGAATATGGAGCGATGTATTGCATACCGGCTGTATCGTTTCCGGCTGCCGAAACTACGATTGTCTGTGACATCATGTCATGTTTTTCCAAATCGGCAATGACCTGAGCCACAGCAGAATTGCGTTGTCCGATAGCACAATAAATACAAATAACTCCGCTATTTTTCTGATTTATTATGGTGTCGATGGCAATAGCAGTTTTTCCGGTTTGACGATCTCCTAAAATCAGCTCACGCTGACCGCGTCCGATGGGGGTAAAAGCATCTATAGCTTTAATGCCGGTTTGTAATGGGGTGTCAACAGGAGCTCTATCCATAATGGAACGGGCCTCAACTTCAATTTTACGGCGTTTTTTGCTTGCAATTACTCCTCTATCATCTAACGGAGCACCGAGCGGATTTATGACACGACCGAGCAGCTCTTCGCCGACAGGAACGTCAATTACTCGTCCGCTACGCATTACTTTATCGCCGGCGCGAATTGAATCGGCATTATCCAAAAATACGACACCGACATTGTCACGGCTCAATGTTTGCACAATGCCGTGAACATTATGCGGAAATAAAAGCAATTCTTCCATTTCGGCATTTTCCAATCCTCTGACAAACGCTGTTCCCGAAGTAATTGATTGAACCAAGCTGATTTCATCTTGTTTTATTTCGGCTTGGGTTTTAGCAATGCTTTGAGCTATGGTTGCAAATGTTTTTTCGGCATCAATCATTGTTTAACTCCCTTTAAGCAATTGTTGCATATCTTCGTTCATTTGTTGTTGGAATGTATGCAAATAGTCTGCCAAATTCCATGAAATAAGCTGTTCGCCCGCTTGCAAAGCAATGCCGCATATTAATTCCGAGTTAATCTCTTGGATAAGCGAAATATCTTGCGATAACTGAAGGTTAGTTGATAAAGCCTGCTGCAATTGTTGTATATTGGCAGGGCTCAATTGTTGAGATGATTGAACGGTAATCGTATTATTATCTTCGAAAGCGGCAATCATCGATTGTTTCTTTTCAATCGGTATATTTTGTAATTGTTCAATAAATTTTGCAACAAATAGATCGTTTAAATGTTCATCGGCCATTTGCGATAAAGCTCTGTCGGCAAAACGGGCAAAATAGTCGGCAATCAAGGTACGCAAAGTATTTGCATACGTTTTTTGCTGGCTAAGTAATTTGTCTTTCCAAGTTTTAACGGAATCTTTGTATTGTTCTTGCGCTTCAACCATTAATTCTTGGGCAAATTTTTCGGCATTGGCACGAGATTTAGAAAGAATTTCCTGCTTTTGGACGTCAATTTGTGCCAGTTTTTTCTCACATTCAATACTCAGCTCATCAGCCTTTCGTCTAGCAACGGCAGCTTTGTTCAGTTCGTCAGCAATCAGCTTTTGTCGTTTTTCAACGGCTTTAAGCACCGGTATATACAGAAATTTACGCAGCAAAAATAACAGTATGATTAAATTGATAATCTGCGCGATGAATGTCCACCAATCAATTTGCATTGTTGCATCGTCCCATATTATTGATTAATTGCATAGTTCCAAAACGGATTGGCATATAAAGTTAAAAAAGAAATCAGTAAAGCATATAATGCAGTGGTTTCAATCATTGCCAAAGTTACAAACATGGTTGAGCGAATCCGGTTTGCTTCATCAGGTTGTTGAGCCATTGCTTGCAATGCTGCGGCTGCTGCATTGCCTTCTCCCAACGATGAACCGATACTTCCGATGCCTATGCATAAACAAGCTCCCAATACCGATACAGCTCCGATTATTGCGTATGAATCCATTTTTTTTCTCCTTTTTAAGTTTTGATAATCTGCGGCACAATTTCTTCCTTAACGCTTGAAGAATAAACTATGGCGAGAAGGGCAAAAATATATGCCTGAATTGAACCTGTAAGTAATCCCAATGTTTGCATGACAAGAGGTGCAACAAACGGAATAAAGGCACTCAATATACTGGCAAACATCACTCCGCTCAGCATATTGCCAAATAGTCGCAATCCCATGGCAAATATGGAAAAAAACTCGCTGAAAATATTCATCGGCAGCATCAAAGGGATTGGATCAATAAATTTTTTCAAATATCCCTTTATGCCGGCATTTTTTATCGAAAAATACGGGATGGCAAGAAAAACTACCGTTGCCAATGCCATGGTGGTGCTTATTGATGCGGTAGGAGGTCTGAACCACGGAATAAAGGTTAAAAGATTGCAAACCAAGATAAAGCAAAATAGTCCCATTGCCATACCTAAATATTGATTATTGTGCGAACCGCTGGTTTCATTTGCTTCGCGTTGTAGCCAGAGCACCAGTGCTTCAAGAGCGGTCTGCCATTTGGAAGATTTTTTTTTGACAGAGAGGTTTTTGGTAGTAAGCCAAGCAATGAGTACAATCAGCAATATGACCAACCAACTGTTGAAAATAGTTGCGTTAATGTACCAGTTGTTCCATTCAATCAAATGAAAACTATCGTAACTTTCTAACCCTATTTGTCGGTCAAGTTTAGGGATATCCCACCATGTACTAAAATTAGTTTTCAGCATTATCACTCCTGCTTTTATCAATGATTAAGTGCTTTTTTTCGCGCCACATCACTATTATCTTGGTAATAAAGAATGCCAACAGATATACTATAATTAAAATGATGTTTTTACGGGCAACTAAAATCATTGTACCAAAAAATAAGGCAATACGTAGTAGAGCAACACCGCCAAAAACTGTCCATTTGTGTTTGAATGTATGCAGGCGATTGACACTCCAACGTAAACTCTGAAAATAAATTGCTCCGACAATTATTCCACTCAATAATGCGGCTATTATTCGCCACACTTCGGTTTGTTGCCACATAATAGTCCATAAATATGTACTATTCATTGTTTTTTCTCCTTGTATTCATCTGCTCTATTTTTTTGTTTTCAACTTCAATCCATAAATAAGCATTGATGATTCCCCATAAAAAGCCAACAAAAAGGCAGGATAATTGCCACGAAAAATGCTGCGGATAGTGTTCGTCCAGCCAACCTCCGGCAATTATTCCTAAAATAATAGGAGTTATTATGACGCCACCAAGTGATGCAATCATACCAAAATTTGAGCTCCATTTGCGCTCGGAACGGTGTTGCATCAATTCGGCTTTTTGCATCAATACTTCATTTATTTTTTCTTCATGCCGGCTATATTCCTCCATTGATTGCTCCTTTCAACTGTTGAAAACCGCGCACAAGTCCGATTTCCAAACGGGCCATGGCTGTATTAAGTTGCTTGCGTTGTTCTTCATTTTGCTTAAACTCCACGGCAATCAGGCGTTTCAGTTCCGGCAAGTTAGAAGCAAAAACGCTTCCTTGTACGGAAAAAGTAACTTTTTTGCCTTTTTTAACGACGATTCCTTGATGGCATGCCATATATTTTTCAATTCCATCTTTTGTAACATAGTTCGTAATGCCTGCTGACAAAGCACTGACATAATCAACATGATGCGGCAATAAGGTATGGTATCCGTTGATTGTTTCAAAGGAAATTTTACTGATATCGGTTTGTTCGGCAATACCTTGAGGAGTGCAAATTACCAATTCCATCATGATTGCTCCTCAATCTTAGATTTTTCATAGGCCAGTTTTTTATCTTTGGTACGTTCAACTACTTCATCTACATCACCGACCATAAAAAAGTCATTTTCAGAAAGGTAATCAAACTCACCGGAGAGTATCCTTTCGCATCCTTCAATCGTTTTTTGCAGATCAACCGAGCGTCCTTGCATACCGGTAAATTGGTGGGTCGTAAAAAACGGCTGCGTCAGAAAACGCTCTAATTTACGAGCCGTTAAAACCGTTTTTTGGTCTTTTTCCGGCAATTCATCAAATCCAAGCATGGCAATAATGTCTTTTAGGTCTTCATATTCGGCCAAACATTTGCGGACAGCAACGGCAACGCGATAATGGCGTTCTCCGACAATTCGTGGCGTTAGCATATTAGAACTTGATGTCAAAGGATCAATCGCCGGATATAAGCCTTGAGCCGCCCTTACGCGAGAAAGTACAATACTTGAGGATAGATGGGCAAACGTGTGCACAGCAGAAGGATCGGTAAAATCATCGGCCGGAACGTATACTGCCTGAATAGAGGTTATTGCAGCATTTTCACTTGAAGAAATGCGCTCCTCCAAATCAGCAATGTCTGTGCCGAGTGACGGTTGATAACCTACGCGTGAAGGCATTTGTCCCAATAAAACGGAAACTTCCGAACCGGCTTGAACAAAGCGGAAAATGTTGTCAATCAGCAATAATACATCTTTTTTTTCGTAATCGCGGAAGTATTCAGCCATAGTCAGTCCGGTCAATGGTACGCGAAAACGTATACCGGGAGCTTCGTTCATCTGTCCGAAGACCATAACCGTTTTATCCAAAACACCGGCATCTTGCATTTCGCGATAAAGTTGTTCTCCTTCGCGCGAACGTTCACCGACTCCGCAAAAAATACTGGCACCATCATAGCGACCGACCATATTGTTAATCAGTTCGGTTATCAATACAGTCTTACCGACACCGGCTCCGCCGAACAATCCGGCTTTGCCGCCACGTTCCATCGGTGCCAATAAATCAATTGCTTTAATTCCGGAAATGAATATTTCTGATTTTGTTTGCCTTTTAGACAATGGGATAGCTGCAGCGTGAATGGATTTTTTATTAACATTTTTTAGTTTGCCTTTGCCGTCGATAGGTTCTCCGAAGAGATTGAACATTCGTCCTAGAACGGCATCTCCGACCGGAACTTCAATCGGGTGACCGCTGTCAATGACCTCGGTGTTGCGGCTCAGACCGCTGGTAGCTCCCATAACCAAAGCGCGGACGGTTATTTCATCTATATATCCCTGAACTTCGGCAACCAAATGACCAATTTGCAATTCATTGTGGATGTACGGTAATTTGTGCGGAAATTCAATTTCCACAACACCACCGTTAATCGCCGTTATATGTCCGATATTTTTTTTCTCAGCCATTTTTTCCATCCACCAACTAAATAATTATTCAAATTAATATTTCATCTATGAAATTAAGACAGGAATGTTAATATTATACTAAAACAACCCTAAGATAGCATCAATAATCGGTTTATCGGCCGGTGCAAAATCGTATTGAGGTAAATCCTTTGGAGCAACCCAGCGATATTGTTCATGTTCCAAAACAACTGGAATATCCTGACTTTTGCATGTAGCCCAGAACGAGTGTAAAACTATTGTACCAAAATCGTAAGTATATGAGCTGGTAATAAATGGTTCACGAACAAATACTTCCAACTGCATTTCTTCCATCATTTCTCGTTTTAAACATTCTTCCAATGTTTCACCTTTTTCCAATTTGCCACCGGGAAATTCCCACTTATATTCCAGACTTTTGCCATGTTTACGTTGAGCAATTAAAATTAAGCCGTTGCACATAATCAAGCCGGCGGCAACATCTCGTTTATCTGTTTTTTCAGTCATAATTTTTCTCCACATTGATATAAAACTTCATAGCACATTGATGTTTTTATTGCAAGCAATATATCAACAGCGTTTTATTAATGCAAAGGAGAAATATAATGAAAACATTTTTATCTGTGATTGCTTTTACTTTTGTGTTAGCTATGTTTGCAGCGGCATTTGCCGGTAACAAAATGCATTCATCTCCGGAATATCAAAAAATTGATGATGCCGGACGAGCTCATTTGCAAGAATGTCTGAACAATAAGTCAATGAGTATAAAAGCGTGCGTAAAGAAAACAAAAAAAATGATAAAAAAGCAGATAAAAGCGGTCGAAAAACGCCACGAAAACGTCGAATAAACCGCTACATGATTGCGTAAAAATCGGCAGAATATTTTATTTTGCCGATTTTTTTGCTAATTTAAGATAATGTATTGAATATTATCTGCTGTTGCTTTTAATATTTTCAAACTTTTGCCGTTCATTGTAACAATTTGCTGATCAAGAGGAAAGGCAAATGTTTGTTCGCTGCGACCGTTGTTGAAATCAACATACGTAAATTCCATATGGTTTTCAGTCAGACCTTTATAGATGATTTCATATACCATTTGTGATGCAGATGCCGTTTGGTGCGGATTGGTAGTCTTAATTATACTCAAATCCTTAGGCATAATCGTTGTGGCATCACGAGACATCAGTAATTCTCCGCGGTAATAATGTGCAATATTATGCATTATTTGTCCGTTTTCATCAGCGAGTAACATACGGCCATCGCGTTCCGGTTCAAAAATAATAAACCAGCGACCATTAATCAAAACATCACCGAGCGGTGTCATTACTTGTCCTTTATTGAAAGACATCTTATATACCGAATTGAGGATATAACCGTCGTTATTCATTTCATAATGTTCCCCAATTGCCGAAGTGGTTAAAGTATATATCTCATCGCCGACCATGCGTTGTCCGACATTAGCCGAAACAGGTATATTGCGAGGGTATTCTTGTGTGTGTTCAACAGATGTTTGGACGGTTGTTTCGTTCAAATTTTCGTGAGAACCATGATAATAGTTAATAGGATAGGTTTTAAATGAGCGAATGTTGTTCAACCAATAATTTTCATGATCACGTTCAACCAAGGTGTGTAGGTTATCAGCCATATCGCTGCCCCATTGCTGAACGTCATTTTTGAAGCGTTGACCGTCGTAATAAAAACCGCCGCAAATCAGAAAAGGTAAAGATAATGCTAGCAAAAATATTTTTTTCATCGTAAGCTCTTTTTAAATGTTTATGTGTACACTAACCATACATATACATCAATTTAGTAAAAAAAGTTATAACGAAAGTAAAAAAATGAGTAATAATGCCGGAACATGCCAGATTGTAAAGTTTGAGCCTATGAATGAAGTAGATGAAAAGCTGGCTTCTTTTGCCGAAAATTTTTTTGAAGTTGTGGCAAATGATTATACCGATGACGGAAAAGAACAACTTGTCGGTTATATGAGGCAAAATGCCTCAGAACAACAGTTATTGGAGGCAGCTGATAGACAAGAGGTAAAATTGCCTAAGTACGAAATAAGTACAATCAGCAGTGATGATTGGTTAACTGAAAATGTGATTAAATTTGCACCGGTGGAAGTAGCCGATTTTTTAGTATATGGTATTCATGAAAATGTTTTGGATTGTAAAGATAAAATAGGGATAAGAGTGTATGCGGCAACGGCATTCGGTTCGGAACATCAGACTACTAAAGGATGTTTACAGGCAATTTCCGATATTAATAAGTTGGTTGTGCCGAAAAAAGTTTTGGACGTGGGTACAGGTTCGGGAATATTATCGTTAGCGGCGGCAAAATTGTGGAGCGAGGCAAAAATTGTAGCGGTTGATATTGATGACGAATCGGTTTTGGTAACAAAGCAGAATGCAATTGACAATGGAGTTGACAGGCAAATTATTGCGGCTTACAGTGATGGCTATAATTCTGCGATTGTGCAGGAAAATGCACCGTATGATGTGATTTTTGCCAATATTTTGGCTCGACCTTTGATTGAGATGGCTCCGCAAATGTTTGCTTCGTTGAAAAAAGGCGGGTATGCTGTTATTTCCGGTTTTATTGAGGATCAGATTGATTGGGTTATTTCTGAGCATGAAGCGCAAGGATTGAAGCTTAAGAAAATATATCAGCAGGATAATTGGTGTGCTGCGTTATTGGAGAAGTAATATGAGTATAAAAAAGATTTTACAGCGATTAGACGAACGTAATTTAGATGCATACATCATTACTCACAACAATTGTTTTTTAGGTCAGGATATTTCGGATAAAGAAAATAAAATTCGCAAATTGTGTGGCTTTTCCGGTTCATCCGGTATGTTGGTCGTTAGTAAAAAAGGATGTTTTTTGTTTGTGGACGGAAGATATGAATTACAAGCCAAGAAGGAAGTTAATTTATCTCAAATTACTATTGTGCATCAGATGCCGAATTTGAATAATGTTTGTGCATTATTGGTTGAAAACGGGTTAATGCGAATCGGTTTTGACGGTTGGTGTTTCAGTATTGCAGAAATGCAATCAATTAAACTTTGCTATGAAAATATATCTTTTAGCGATGTCGGAAATTGGGCAGATGGGAATACACCCGATATGTTACAAATTAAGGAGCGTGAAACGCAATATTCCGGAGAGGACAGTAAGCAAAAATGTCAAAGAGTTTTCAAAAAATTAAAGGATTTGGGGGCGGATTATTGTTTATTGACGGCGGCTGATAGTGTTTCGTGGCTATTGAATATATATGTTCGTGATTTACCATATACGCCGATTGTGAGGGGATATGCATTGTGGAATTTACACACAAAAAAGATAACTTTGTTTGCTGATAATTTACAAAGCGATATTCTTTCGGTCAAGCCGATGTATAAATTGGCGGAGTTTTTGCATGAATGCAATAAAAGAATTGTTTGTGACTTCGGAACAACTCCTTTGCGGCTTTTAAATCCGTGTTTGCAGCACGTGAAAGATGTATGCCAAGAATTAAAGGCTCAAAAAAATGAAAAAGAGATTTGGGGAATGAATATGTGCCATATACGCGATGGTGTTGCTGTGGTAAGACTTCTGATGTGGCTTGAAAAAAATTGGCAAGGAAAAACAGAGCTTGACGTGGTACAAAAGTTACATGAGTTACGTTCGGAGCAAGAATTATTTTTCAGCGAAAGTTTTGCCACTATTGCTGCGGTGGGAGCCAATGGGGCAGTGGTGCATTATCAACCTAATGAGGCAACAAATAAAAAGTTGGAACAGGGAAAACTGCTGCTTATAGACAGTGGCGGACAATATATGGATGGTACAACCGACGTCACTCGTACAATAGCTTTGGGTGTGCCGGCTGACACTGAAATTGATTATTTTACTCAGGTTTTGAAGGCACATATTGCGGTGGCAGATGCGCAATTTCCTTTTGCTACAACAGGGCAGAGACTCGACGCTCTGGCGCGTGCTCCGATGTGGAAGAAGGGCTTTGACTATAAACACGGAACAGGACATGGTGTGGCCTGTTTCGGAAATGTACACGAAGGACCGATAGGTATTTCAGAGAAAAACAATTATGGTTTTAATGAAGGAATGGTTACTTCTATCGAACCGGGAATTTATATGGAAAATCAATTTGGTATTCGCATCGAGAATCTTTATTTTACACAGCAGCAAGAGAATGGATTTTTGAAATTTGTTCCGCTTACCAGAGTGCCGATTGATAAGAAATTAATTAATGTCAATTTATTAAATGCCGATGAGCGGAACTGGCTGAACGGCTACCATGAAGCTGTTTATTACTGGCTGCAAAAGAGACTAAATGCAGAAGAGAAAAAATGGCTGCGCGAAGCGTGTGCTCCGATTTAATTTGAACAGTTATCTTTTTTTATAGCGCAGATAATCATCTAAATTTTGTACAGATGAGCTGTCCCATATATGTAAAATAAGTAAAGTCAAACCTA
>CADBMG010000039.1 GCA_902795745.1 uncultured Pseudomonadota bacterium | reverse complement strand
TTAAAGGCAGGTGATGTGGTTAATATTCCTGCGGAAGTTAAACATTGGCACGGCGCAGCCAAAGACAGTTGGTTTACGCATATTGCCATAGAAGTACCATCAGAAGGTGGTTCTAATGAATGGCTTGAGCCGGTAACCGATGAAGAATATAACAAGCTGAAATAAGGAGAATATAATGAAGAAAATACTATCAATCATTTTAGCAGGATTAGCATTTTTTGGCATTAACAAAGCAACAGCGGAGGAAATTAACATGACAGGTAAAAAAGTATTAGTGGTTTATTTTTCAAGAACCGGCGAGCAATATAGTGTCGGCAACATTACTGAAGGCAATACGGCAATTATCGCCAAGATGATAGCTGATAAAACAAAAGGTGACTTGTTTGAAGTTAAGCTCAAAAATGATACATATCCGGCGGCTTATAAGGCTTTGACCGAAGTTGCGCTTTCCGAAAAGAAAGCAAACGCCAGACCGGAAATTGCTGAAAATGTAACAAATTTCGCTGATTATGATGTGGTGTTTATCGGTAGCCCAAACTGGTGGAGTGATATGCCGATGGCACTTTACACCTTTATGGAAGCAAACGATTGGAGCGGTAAAATTGTTGCGCCGTTTGTAACTCACGAGGGAAGCGGATTATCTTCAATTCCAAGCAAGATAAAAACAGCCACCGGAACTGAAATGCTTGACGGCCTGGCAATTTACGGACACGTTGCGCAAAACGAACGCGAACAGGCAAAAGAAAATGTCTTAAACTGGCTCAATAAATTAGGATTTTAAATGAAGAAATATATACAACCTATACGTTTCTTAATACAAATCGGTTTTATGGCTGGACTGGTATTGCCCTTCCTACCGATAGCAGACAATGTCGGGCAAAAGATTTGGATTTCAATTCTGTTTGTCGGCGTATTCTTTTGCGGTTGGATATGCCCGTTCGGCTCTTTGCAGGATTGGATTGGCTGGATAGCAAAAAAAATACATTTGCCGCGCTTTAAGTTGCCGGTAAAATATCAGCAATCTGTTCAGCTTTTGCGCTATTTCTTGTATGGCTTAAGCACCATGAATATTGTGTTTTATTTTTTGAACAGCCGTTTCTTTTTCTCGCACAGCGTTATGGTTGGGCTTTGGGATTGGATAAACGGCTCGGTTATGGTTGCTTTTTTGGCGGCATCATTATTTACCGATAGACCATTCTGCAATTATTTCTGCGTAAAGGGGGCATCTCTGGGTGTTTGGAGCGTTTTACGACCATTCGGAATTGCCCGAGATGAAAATAAGTGCATTCATTGCCACCTATGCGATAAAGTATGCCCGATGAACATACCGGTAGAAAGCACGAATTTTGTGCGCCATCCGAATTGCATCAACTGTATGCAATGTGTGAGCAACTGCCCGAAAGATTGTATCAAATTCAAATTGATGACATTAAAAAAGGAGATAATCAATGACACAAACTTATTTAACATTAAATAACGGATTGAAAATGCCGCAGTTTGGCTTAGGTGTCTATTTGGTTCCGGACGGTAAGGATACCATAGAAGCCTGCTTAAACGCTTTTAAGCTCGGTTATCGCCATATTGATACGGCACACGCTTATCAAAATGAACGAGGTGTAGGCGAAGCTGTCAAGCAAAGCGGTTTGAAACGTGATGAGATTTGGATTACCACTAAACTCTGGCCAAGCGAATATGGCGAAGGCAAGACTATAGAAGCTATTGATAAGATGCTTAAACGCTTGCAAACCGATTATATTGATTTATTGCTATTGCATCAGCAAGTCGGCGATTATATCGGTGCATGGAAAGATATGGAAAAAGCAGTTAAAGCCGGAAAAGTAAAATCCATCGGTATCAGTAATTTCAGTGAAAATTTGGAAGAATTGCTTTTCCATGCAACAATTAAGCCGGCGGCCATCCAAGTGGAATGTCATCCGTATTTTCCACAGCATGAATTAAAAAAGCGTATGGCGGAATTCGGAACAATTTTGGAGAGTTGGTATCCGTTAGGCCACGGCGATACAAAGCTGTTAAACGAGCCTGTTTTAAAAGCATTGGCAACAAAATACAATAAAACACCGGCACAAATTATTCTCCGTTGGCATATTGAAGAAGGAAACTCGGTATTTCCGAAGTCAACCAATCCGGCGCATATAAAAGAGAATTTTGACATTTTTGATTTTGCATTGACTGCCGAGGATATGCAAGAAATTGCCAAACTTGATAATGGTCAACGCTATTATAACGCCACATTAGAAGAGCAAAAACGCTTTTTGGGCTGGAAACCGGCAGACTAAAGGAAAAATACAATGAAAAAAGTAATCATTATCAACGGAAGCCCGAGAAAGAATTTTAATACAGCCAAAGTTTTAAAGGAAGCACAAAAAGGAGCAGAAGCCGCAGGTGCAGAGATTGAATATTTTAATTTGGTTGATTTGAATTTCAAAGGCTGTATGAGTTGTTTTGCTTGCAAACGAAAAGGAATGGATTTAGGCGGATTATGCGCTTTGCGTGATGAATTAAGACCTGTTTTGGAAAAAATTGTAAATGCGGATGCCGTTATTATGGGAAGCCCAGTATATGATTTTTATCCGACAGGAATGTTTCGGAACTTGGCAGAAAGAATGCTTTTTGCAGGCGGAACGTATATGTTGGATGAAAACGGTCATCCGATGATGAATCTGAAACGGAATATACCTGTGGGACTAATCTTTACGATGAACGCTACGACAGAACAAATGAAACAATATAGTATGGATAGCGTTTTAAATGCTAACGAATTAGGATTTAAGATGGTTTACGGTTATGCAGAAACGCTTTATGTGTGTGATACTTACCAATTTAATGATTATTCAAAATATGATTGCAATATGTTTGATGAAGCCCATAAAGCAGAAGTTCGTAATAATCAATTCCCGAAAGATTTAGCAAAAGCCTACGATTTAGGTAAAAGATTGGTAGAGATGAATATTTAATAGCACCGTAGTAGACAAGCCGAGTTTAACAGCTCGGCTTTTTAGTTATTGAAAGATACATCGGATATTTTTTTAAGATGCTCTGTTTGGTCGCAATTTTAACTTTTTGTAGGGTATGTATGAACTTGTGCAACAAGAATTTTGTTCAAATGCCGATTTAAATTATTAACTTATTGATTTTACACTATAAAATATATGTATAAGTGGACAGATGTGTTATACGTTATAGCAAATATGCTTTAAATCCACCACCAAATAAAAAATCTCCCCAAGTGGGAGGTTTGTGTTTTAAATTTGCCGAACCTC
>CADBMG010000038.1 GCA_902795745.1 uncultured Pseudomonadota bacterium | reverse complement strand
TGTTCAGAGCGTATCAGAACTTTGGTAAATGCATCATTCCCGTTAAAAAACGCCGTTATGGCAAAAGGACGAAGCAACTCTTAAAATTAAAACGTCTTCCCCAAAAGGAAGACGTTTTTCTTATATATGAGGTATAAAAATGCCTTTCTATAAAGAAAAATTATCACCCAAATAAACTTTGCGCACTTCTTCGTTAGCAACAATCTGTTGCGGTGTACCTTCCATTAAAACCGAACCGGAATGCAAAATATACGCTCTATCGATAATATCAAGCGTTTCACGCACATTATGATCGGTGATCAATACACCCAAACCACGGTTTTTGAGCTGCGAAACTAAGGTTCTGATTTCTCCAACCGCAATCGGATCAATACCGGCAAGCGGTTCATCAAGCAAAATAAAACTCGGATTACAAGCAAGCGCACGAGCAATTTCCAAACGTCTGCGTTCACCGCCGGAAAGTGCCAATGCCGGAGACTTACGCAAATGCGCAATTGAAAACTCGTTAAGTAATTCCTCCAACATATTTTCACGCTGGCTCTCATCTTCCACCACAATTTGCAGAATACCTTTAATATTGTCTTCCACACTCAAACTACGAAAAATAGACGATTCTTGCGGCAAATAGCCAATTCCCATTTTAGCACGCTTATACATCGGCATATCGGTAATATCTTGCCCGTTAATATACACATCACCGTAATCCGGTGTAATCAAACCGGTAACACAATAAAAACAGGTAGTTTTACCGGCACCGTTCGGTCCGAGCAAACCGACCGCTTCGCCTTTTTTAACGTGCAAAGAAACATTTTTCAGCACCGTGCGTTTCTTATATTTCTTACCGATATTGAATATTTCCAAAACATCCGTATCACTATTTTTTTTCAGCATTACTTACTCACTTTCTTTCTCTTGTAAAACGTACCGCTGATGCGCTCACCTTTTTTCGCACCCATAATTTTACTTACCGACGTATTTAAATCAGTTTGGGCATGACCGCCGCGCACAAAATTACCATTTTGCTCAATCTGCACATTATCCCAAAGCTCAACCAGATTTTCCTGCGGCTTATAAACACCGCGGTCACCTTCTGCCGTACCTTTCGGCGTAACTACTTTAACTTTCCCCAAAGCTTCAACATAGTCAATTGTTTTATTATTTTTGAGCAAATACATAACAACATTATCTGCCGTCAAAACATTTTCGCCCTGCGTAATTTTAACTTTTCCCTTTTTATTCCTTGACTGCCGTGGCGAACCATATAGCAAAACTTTATGCCGACGCAAATTGTATACACCTTCTGCACCGCTTGCCGTTTCAGTTGGTGTTCTTACTTTGACCTGCCCCAATGCCTCTACGTAATCAATCTCATTTTTGTTACTTGGCAATAAATGCACAAAAATCTGATTGGCAAACAAAGTTTTGTCACCCTGAGTCAACGTAACAATGCCGTTTTGTTTTTCTTTTTGCGGCTTACCATACAGCCGAATAAGATTACGTTCCGGTTCATAATATCCCTCTACACCTTTAGCAGTAGATGTAGCCGTTTTAACCAAAACATTACCATATGCCTCCGCTTTAGTCACTTCTTTGGGAGACGATTTAGTTAAAAAAGATATCACTTTATCGGCTCTAATGCTCTTATCTTTCTGCCGTAACACCACATTTTTTTCGGAAATAATTTTATCTTCATTCAAATAATAGCGATTTTCTTTTTCGGCTGTCAGCTCCCCTTTATGCCCAACAAGATGCGAATGCCCATATAAAGACAATATTTCTGACTTTTTATCATAATTAAAAGCATCAGCAGTCAATGTTCCCCAATCGCCTTCAGCATTAATTTGAACATTACCGTAACCCATGTCTGTATTAAAGTCATACGACGCCGCCTCAGTAGTAATTACCGTATTATTATCAACTACGGCTTTTACATTTTTTACTAAGTCAAGCAAATTAATTTCTTGCGTAAAAAAACCCTCATCGGAACTGATATCAACCATACCGCTGTCGGTAGGAATAGTACCGCTCGGTCTAATCATCTTTACCTTTTGGGAACCGACTTCAACCTCATCAATCGAAACCGCTTGCAGACGATTAATGCGATTTTTACTGTCTGTCGCACTGAATACCGTTTCTTCAACATGAAGCTTTTCCATTTCGTTTTTGCGCGGAACTGTAACATTATCACGCAAATCCACACTTTTCCGAATACTCGGTAACACAATCATCACACCCAGTAAAGCCGCCGCCAAACAAGGAAATCCCAATTTAGCAAACTTTAACCAACCGGATTCCGCTGCCTTTTTATCACCGGAATATTTTTCAATTGGTGCCTTATCATCAAAATAAGCATCTATTTTACGCAAATCTGACAATTAACTGACTCCGGCTTTCAAACAGTCATGAATATGCACAACACCAACCGGCTTTTTTCCCTCAACCACAAACATATTGGTAATACCGCGTCCCGTGTTATTCATCACATTAACAGCTTCGGCAATAAGAGCATCTCCGCGAATGGTGCGCGGATTTTTGGTCATAACCTTACTGACTTTTTCTTCAATCAAATTCGGTGCCATCCAACGACGCAAATCACCATCGGTAATCATTCCGATTAATTCGCCGTTTTTATTGACAATGCCAACACATCCGAGCATTTTTGCCGACATGGTAATCAGTGCATCTTGCATAATGGCATCTTCGCCGATAAGCGGCATTTCATCACCGGTATGCATAATATCGGCAACATGACGCAAAATTGCTCCCAACTTACCTCCCGGATGCCGCAACTTAAAGTCATCTGCCGTAAATCCTTTACGAACCATTAAATCTGCCGCTAAAATATCACCTAAAACCAAAGTAGCCGTTGTTGAAGACATCGGAGCCAAGCCAAGCGGGCAAGCTTCACCGTTATCCGGCAATTTCAGCACCATATCACAATTTTTCCCCAAAGAACTCTGCGGATTTTTGGTAATGGCAATAATAGGTACACTAAAACGCCGACAATAAACCAATATATCCGATAGCTCTTTTGATTCACCGCCATTAGAAATGGCAATGACCGTATCATTTGTTGTAACCATACCCAAATCGCCGTGGCTGGCTTCTCCCGGATGCAGGAAAAATGAAGGTGTTCCGGTTGAGGCCATTGTAGCGGCAATTTTGCGTGCAATATGTCCC
Source organism: uncultured Pseudomonadota bacterium (assembly GCA_902795745.1). Lineage (GTDB taxonomy): Bacteria > Pseudomonadota > Alphaproteobacteria > RF32 > CAG-239 > RUG410. Next base: position 9,920 of record CADBMG010000038.1, on the reverse strand, counting down.
GATTTTCCCATACCGGTAATAATTACACGCCCTTTTGTTTTCTGCAAAACATCCAATGCTTTAGTCAATGTATCATCAAGTTCATTTTCCATTACCCGCAACGCTTCAATTTCGCGGTCAATTGTCTGTTTTGCCACTAAAATATCCTGATTATCAGCCATTTACAGTCTCCTTAGTCATTATTGCCCGATTCTATGATTTTTTTGTACTTTATGCAACAAATATTTATGGGTTATACCCTTGCCTTATCCTGTCTTATATAGCACTTACGAGTGACACCGAAGAAATTGTATCTCCCATTCCGACGAGCGTAAGCGGTTTCGGCACAATCAACGTCGGAACGGCGATGATGTCATATTTTCCCAATTTTGCAATACCATCGCTCAATAGTTCCGGCATGTTTAAGCACTCACTCAGCTTTTGCAATTCCGCCAACTCCGGAACATTTATATTTTGAATATTTGACCACAACAAATCTTCCGGTTTTTCAATTTTTCCGTATCCGGCCTTAGACGCAGCAACCACAGCGGCAAACAACATTCCGTTACGGTTTTGTTCAACATTTATGCGAAAATCGGCATTTTGCAAAGTCACATAAAGCCCGAACATATGCAATTGAATGCGTGGAGTTTGCGTTTTTTCTTTGATTTTTAGCAATATTTCCGTCATCAGTGCTGCTTCGAGCACTTCGTTCTTATTTTTTTTGTAATAATCAGGAGCAATAATTTCTATGGCATCAATTGCCTCGCGTTCATTTAAGCCAAGTGAATCGACCAACGGTGCTATTTTTTCCAATATAACACGGCGAATAACTTTGTCTTGCGTCGAGGCAAGTTCCAAATGGATAACACCGCTCGGATAATGTTCACGCCAATTTTTAATCAAGGGCACAATTTCACCGATTCGCTCTTCTCCTCCGTTTTTTGCCGTCAAATTATGAAAACCCGACAGCACTAAAAAATCATAACCATTTTCATCAACATACTTGATAAATCCATCATTAATTTTAAGATGCATATTTGCCGGATCATAAGTTGCTATAAAGCGATTTGCTCTCGGTGCGGTAAAATTCTGTCCTTCTATTGTGCAACACTCACCTTTATCAAACTCTATAATATAATGGATGAGGGCATCGTCATTTACTCTATTCATTGTTGATGCTTGTTGCAACTCTGCATTTTCATCAACAGCATAAAGATTTTTATAATGCAAAAACTGCTCTGCTTGCTTTTTAGGATGCGATGCCGTATGTACAATTGCACGTTTTACTCCCAATACTGCGGCTAAATTGGCAATAATACCGGCCTGTCCTCCCATCTGCAAACGTTCATATTGCAGATTCTTTTGCATCCATTCCGCGATTGCCGCATCTTGACACAACCACTCCTCAGCAATTCCATTTATGAAACATTTGCATATTCCTCGCACCACATCGCGAACCGAACATAACTGATTTACCCCGTTTTTAATGTCAGCTATTTTCAAATCAAACTGTTCGGCTAACTTAGAAAGCTCATCTCCGCGGATTTTAACCACCGCATCAATGTTGGTATTGAAGGCGGCAATTACCGTTCCGACATTTTTTAATTTCGATAATTGCTTCGGTGCCGCTAAATAGCGCTGTTGCCATATTTGTTCATTTTTTTGCATCAATGCTGCATTTCCCTCAGGCGAATGTTAGCAAGCGCATTCATAATCAATGCCCGCATTGCCGCATCAAATTCCACATACGCTTCCGCCTGCGTTTTCCATTCTTGCAAAGCAGATAACGAAACTTTTGCATATTTTGCATCTGTTTGCATTTTTTTCAAAGCTTCGGCAAACTTACCTTCGTTAACCAAAGTCCAAACAGCATCTTTTTCTGCCTTAAATATCGGTTTTGCTATTTTTTTACGATGGGCCGCTTGCTCTTTAAACCAATTCCATATTTTTTCATACCAAACAATATTTGTTTCATTTTCCGGACTTATTTTTGGTTCTTCCGCAATAACGGTCTCTTCATTAAGTGTCGCATATAAGGTATTGAATTCTTCAATCAGTGCCAACGAACCGGTAAGTCCGGAAACGGCATATTTTTGAATTTGATTGGCGTATTCGCTCGCCTGAGGATTGCCTTGGGCTAAAATTTGTAATACTTCTGCCTCATAAGCAAATGGTAAACCTTGCTCTGCCATATCGCGAATAACCAAAACCCCCGATGCCAGCAAAACTTCCGGCTCTGTCGGCTTATCGTTTTGCAACTTCATCTTACTTTCAGCTTCCATTTGTTTCGTTATCTGTTCAATTGCCGCATCATTTACCTGTTGAATCTGTTGCAAGCGTGCATCAATATTGGCAATCAGTTCCGATGCATCACCCGTCGGCGAAGTATTTTTCAGAACCATTATTTCACGGTTAATCATCTGCACTTGTTTTTCCAAAACCGCGATTCTGCTCGCTAAGCTATTATCTTCCATCGCGGATTCTTTTATTGTTGCAACTTCTTCGGTTTTAGCCGTTTTTTCTTCAAAACCGAACGTCGGTAGATGTCCTTCCCTATATGCCACATAGAAACCTCCGGCGACAACCAATAGTAAAATCAACCACATAATCCAGCGTTTTAATTTATGCCAGAATGTTTCTTTTTGTATCTTTTCCTGTGAAATATTTTCATTTTTTACCATTTTTCCTATCCTTTTACTTGACTTTTTGTCCTAAATATATTCCATATATATAGAAAAGTTAAGCATTCGGCAACAAAAAATAAAAAGTTTTAGGTTTAATAAATGATTGTCTTAGGCATAGAAAGCAGTTGCGATGATACCGGCGCCGCCATAGTAACCGATGAAAAGGAAATTTTAGGCGAAGCACTGCAGTCGCAGGAGGAACACAAACAATACGGAGGCGTTGTACCGGAAATTGCTGCGCGTGCTCATTTGGAGCACGTTGATGAAATTGTTAATGTATGCTTACAACGTGCACAAGTTAACCTTAATCAAGTCGATGCGATTGCCGCTTCATGCGGTCCAGGGTTAATAGGCGGCGTGGTTGTCGGAGCAATGACGGCAAAAGCACTTGCTCTTGCGTTAGATAAGCCTTTTGTTGCGGTCAACCACTTAGAAGGGCATGCTCTATGCGCCCGTATTGCACATTCGATTGAGTTTCCGTATCTTTTATTGTTGGTTTCCGGCGGTCACTGCCAGATTCTGGTGGTAAAAAATGTCGGCGAATATCAACGCTTGGGCACAACCATTGATGATGCTGCCGGCGAAGCATTTGATAAAGTTGCTAAAATGCTGGGATTAGGATATCCCGGAGGACCGATGATTGAAAAATTAGCCGCCACCGGTGACGATCAACGTTTTACTCTGCCGCGGCCGCTCATTGGCTCGGGTGATTGCAACTTATCTTTTTCCGGATTGAAAACCGCCGTACGTAAAATTATTGAAACTTATGCCACTGATAACAACATTGACCATGTTATTCTGCCCAAACAAGATATTGCGGATATCTGCGCTTGTTTTCAAATGGCGGCAACAGATTGCCTGACACGAAAACTGGAACGCGCCATCAAATATTTTAAGCAAAATTATCCTAACGGACGACATATCGTCGTTTCCGGTGGTGTTGCTTCAAATACCTATTTGCGTGGCAAACTGCGTAATTTAGCAGAAAGCTATGATTTAGAGTTTGCGGCTCCGCCGATTCGTTTTTGCACCGATAACGGTGTTATGGTTGCTTGGGCCGGATTAGAGCGTTTTCGTTTAGGTCTAACCGATGGGCTTGATTTTAAACCGCGTCCGCGCTGGCCTCTTGATGAAAATGCTCCGAAAGCAGCCGGAGCCGGAGGAGTTAAAGCCTAATGCGCAACAAGCAGGAAATCCTTGATATTATGCGTATATTTGAGCAAGAAAATCCTCATCCGCAATGCGAACTGAATTTTCACAATCCTTATACACTTCTTATCGCCGTTGTTCTTTCGGCGCAAAGCACAGATAAAGGAGTCAATAAAGCAACGGAATCACTTTTTAAAGTTGCCGATTCGCCACAAAAAATGCTAAATTTGGGCGAAGAAAAGTTAAAATCATATATTAAAACAATAGGTCTGTTTAATAACAAAGCCAAAAATATTATGGAATTAAGCCGTCAGTTGGTAACCGATTTTAATGGCGAAGTTCCTGCCGACCGCGATACATTAACGAAACTCGCCGGAGTTGGGCGAAAAACCGCTAATGTGGTGATGAATGTATGGCATAATCAACCTACGCTTGCCGTGGATACTCACGTTATGCGCATTGCTCACCGACTTGATTTCAGTCAAGGAAAAACACCGCTTGAAGTTGAAAACGATTTAACTTCCGTATTACCTACCGAACTGATTAAAAATACCAATCATTGGCTGGTATTGTTCGGTCGTTATATATGTAAAGCTCAAAAACCTTTGTGCGAAAAATGCCCGATATATGACTATTGTCATTGCTCTGATAAACGAAAAATCTAGCTCAACGTAAATTACCAATTGCATTTAACAAGTATAAACGCCGGTTTATACATCATTTTGTAATTTCTCTGCATCTCTCTTGAAATCATATTTACACCGATTACTTTATTTGACCAAGTATCGGGAGAAAAAATGCAGAAAAGTAAGCGTAAAATTATCGGTAAAATAATTGCTGTTCCGGCGTTGATTGGCTTAATTTTTTGGGGCTATTGGACGTATCATCACAATTATCTGTTACAGAAAACAAATGTTCCGCCATTACCGCAAATATCCGCAGTTAAACCACAGAGTAGAACACTTACAATAACCTACAGCTACATCGGGCAGGTTGAAGCCATAAACGATACGCAAATTGTGCCTTATATCAGCGGTTATGTTAATAAAATTGATGTAAAAGGCGGTGAGCACGTTAAAAAAGGCGATATTTTGGCAATTATACAGCAAGACGAATATATTGCGGCATTGACATCTGCCAATGGTGATTTATCTGCTGCTGAGGCAGAATTAGTTAATGCCAAATCACAGTATGAACGAATGAAGAAAGCCGGTACCGGTGTAATTTCTCAATCTGAGTTAGACAGTGCCAAAGCAGCATATTTATCGGCACAAGGCAAATTTGAAAAAGCTAAAGCCCAAAAGCAGACTGCCGAAACTAATTTTGCATATACTTATTTAACAGCTCCTTTTGATGGTGTTTTAGGAAATATTGCTCTTTCTCTCGGCGATTATATTTCCCCCAATAGCCATAATTTAATGCAACTTGTGCAATATGACCCTATTCGTGTGGCTTTTTCGGTTTCTTATAAAGAATATCTTAAACATTTTCAAAATTATAAAAATACCGACTTAGTTTTTCGCCTAAGACTTTCAAACGGCGAAATTCTGTCACAAATAGGAAAAATCGAATATACCGCAAACATTATTGATAAAAAAACCGACTCACTGGCGATATATACCCAGTTTGATAACCCTGAAAGCAAACTTTTGCCTAATGCTTATGTAGAGGTCTTGCTTGAAAAAACTTATACTAACGTTTGGCTTATCCCTAAGTATGAAGTTCTGTTGCAGCCGGAAGGAGATTTTATTTATGTGGTTGATAATAACATTTTACAAACCCGTAAAGTTGAAATACTGGGAGAATATGAAAATCAGTATGTTGTGGAATATGATTTTTCCTCCGATGAATTTTGGGTTGATGAAAATGTGGATTTAAATTTGCTTAATAAAAAAGTCAGCATCAAAAATACAGTATCAGATGCTGCACCGGAGCAATAAATAATGTTTTCAGCATTTTTCATAAATAGGCCCCGTTTTGCGATTGTTATGTCAATAATTATGATTTTATTGGGATTACTGGCAATTTTTGTATTACCGATAGCCCAGTTTCCGGAAATAACTCCGCCGCAAATTGTCGTTTCCACAACATATTCCGGTGCAAATGCTCAAGTTTTGACAGATACGGTGGCCGTGCCGATTGAAAATGAAGTCAACGGTGTTGATAATATGCTGTACATGTCATCTTCATCTGATGATAACGGTTCATATACTTTAACCGTTACTTTTGAGGTCGGAACTGATGCCGATATTGCACAAGTCAAAGTGCAAAATCGCCTGCAACAGGTTACATCGGATTTACCACAAGAAGTAACGCAATACGGTCTTGAAGTCAAAACCCAAAATTCCAATATGTTAGCAATGCTGGTTTTGCGCTCACCGAACCATTCATACGATGATTTATTTTTGAGCAATTACGCTTATACAAATTTAAAAAATGCTTTATCTCGTGTAAAAGGAGTTGGTGACGTAAATATTTTCGGTCCGCAATATAGCATGCGCATTTGGCTAAATAGCGACAAACTCAGCAGTTTAGGCTTAACGGCAACCGATGTTATGAATGCGGTAAAGGCTCAAAATGTCCAAGCTTCGGTAGGTAGTATCGGAGCGGCTCCGAGTGCTCCGGATAACAAAATTGTCCTGTCACTTACGGCAAAAGGCCTGCTTTCGACGGTTGAAGATTTTGAAAATATTGTCATAGCTTCGTCGGATAATGGCGGTATTGTATATTTAAAAGATGTTGCCCATATTCAATTGGGCGCAGATTCGTATAATATAAAATCAGCTTACAACAATGCGCCGGCACTGGTTATGGGTATAAATCAAACACCAAATTCCAATTCTTTGCAAATTATGAATAATATCCATAAAAAAATTGCCGAACTGTCGCAAAAAATGCCGCCGGATATGCAGTTGCAAGTGGCATATGATTCTACCGAATATGTACGCGCCTCGATTGAAAGTATTTTGGATACTTTGGTTATTACCTTTTTACTGGTTGTTTTAGTAACATACGTTTTTTTGCAAAAATTAACCACAACACTTATACCGCTGCTAACTATTCCGGTTTCACTGATTGCTACTTTTGCCGTGATTTATGCTTTGGGCTTTAATATAAACATTTTAACCTTATTTGCCATGATATTGGCTATTGGTTTGGTGGTAGATGATGCCATTATTGTGGTAGAACGCGTACAATACTTAATTACAAATGAGCATAAAACAGCGCATGAAGCGGCAATTTTAGCTATGCAGCAAATCGGCAGTGCGATAATTGCCACAACCTTTGTATTATTGGCTATTTTTGTTCCGGTTGGTTTAATGGCCGGCATAACCGGTAAAATATACCAGCAATTTGCCGTAACTATTGCCACAGCCGTACTTTTTTCTTCGGTTAATGCTTTAACTTTAAGTCCGGCTCTGTGTTCCTTGTTTTTTGCTTATGAAAATAATAAACCTCCGCTTGCTCTTTTTAAAAAATTTGATGAACTTCTGGATTTTACACGTCTGCATTATATTCGTTTGGTTGATTTTTTTGCAAACAGACTAAAAATAACGGTTTTAATTGTGTTAGGAACAATTGCAACAATTGTTTTGGCTTTTCGCTTGACTCCTACTTCATTTTTACCGCAAGAAGACCAAGGTATCATTTTCGCCGACTTACAACTTCCGGACACAGCCGGAATAAACTACACCGGCGAGGTTATCAGCGAAATGAATCGACGTATTTTAGATATTGCCGGTGTAAAATATTTTATAACGGTTGCCGGTTACAGCATGCTTGGTGGAGGTGGCGAAAATGTAGCACTCGGAGTAGTGGGGCTTGAACCGTGGGACAAACGCAAATCTTCTGCTTTATCACTGGATGCAATTTCTGCCAAATTGCGCAAGACTTTCTCCGGTTATACCAATGCCAAAATTAACTTTTTTGCACCTCCTTCAATCCCCGGAGTTGGCGACAGTAACGGCATTTCTTTGCAATTTATTACCACTGACGGCAATGTTTCCGCCAAAGAGCTTTCCGTTGAACTAAACAAATATCTGCTTGCGATAAATAAAAATCCTGATTTCAGCTATGCCTTTTCTACTTTTACGTCTGATACGCCGCATATTTTTCTTGATATTGATAGGCGTAAGTTGGAGTACTATAAGATAAATGTTGCTGATTTGTTTGCGGTCCTGCAAAATAATCTGGGTTCACGTTATATAAATAACATAACTTTAAGCGGACAAATTAATAAAGTTATTTTACAAGCAGATTACACTTTTCGTAAAAGCGAAGAAGACATTGGTAAATTATATGTACGCTCACAAAATGGTCAACTTGTGCAAATAAACAACTTTGCCGAAATTAAAACCGAACTTCTGCCAAAAGTAATATACCGTTTTAATCAATACACAACCGCTGCCATAACCGCCATGTCCGGCGAAGGGGTAAGCAGTGGTACGGCACTTACAGATTTGGAGCAGTTGGAAAAGTCTTTACCTTCATCATACGGTATTCAATGGACCGGTTTAAGTTTGCAAGAAGTTGAAACTCGCGGTTTGGCACTAATCTTAATCGCATTAGCGGTGATTTTTTGCTATTTGTTTTTGGTAGCACTGTACGAAAGCTGGATGTTGGCTTTAGCCGTGATATTTTCTACCATATTTGCCATCTTAGGTGCTTTAATCGGCTTGTTTTTTATGCATCAATCGCTGAGTATTTATGCTCAACTCGGCTTAGTAATGCTCATTGGTTTATCGGCAAAAAATGCCATTCTGATTGTTGAATTTACTAAAATGTATCGCGAGCAAGGTTTGAGCATAGTTGAAGCAGCCAAGAAAGGAGCCGATGAACGCTATCGCGCGGTTTTGATGACGGCATCAACCTTTATTTTGGGTGTTTTTCCGATGCTTGTAGCTAAAGGAGCCGGAGCCGGTTCACAAATAGCCATCGGTTCGGCCGTATTTTATGGCATGATTTTTGCCACTGTCATAGGTATTGTATTTATTCCGCCTTTGTTTGCCGTTTTTGAAACCATCAAAGAGCATTTTCAACCTCGTTTGGCTGGGAGAAAAAATAAAAATGCGTAAACTTATATACATTATCAGCATGCTTTGTGTTTCATGCAGTGTCGGTCAAGATTATATTCCACCCAATTCTTATTCTGATGCAACTTTGGCACAAAATCTTAACATATCGGAACAAAAACCCTTGCCGCAAAAATGGTATACTGATTTTGCGGATTTACAGCTTACAACTTTGGTTGAGCAAGGTTTGAAAAACAATACGGATGTTAAAACTGCCATTTTGCGCATAAAGCAAGCGCGAGCCCAACTGCAAATAACTAAAGTCGCCGCTTTACCGCAAATAGGTATTAAAAGCGGATATAATTATGAAAAACAAAGTAAAAATATCGGACCCATGGCAATAAATTCACACTATTATTCCGCCGGATTTACTGCTTCTTGGGATATTGATTTATGGGGTAAAAATCGTCGCCAAATTGAGGCGGAGCGTGCCTTATTAAAAGCAGCAAAATATACACTTGAAAATATTAAAATTCTGATAGTTTCGGAAATTATTGCCGATTACATTAATTTGCGCCAAAATGCGGAAAATTTGCGTTTGACCGAAAAAAACGCTCGTTTGCAACAAGAAATACTTGCGACGGTAAAGGCCAAGTATGATAGTGGTTTAGCGGATGAAACAGCTTACAGTGAGGCACAATATTTATTGGAAAATACACGAGCGCAAATTCCACAATATCGCGCGATTATTGAGCAATATTATAATGCATTGGCCACACTTGTAGGAATTTTGCCCAACGAATTACCGCTCAATATCGCAGAATTTAAGCCGATTTTAACAAATAAAATCACCACTGGCCGTAATTTACGTGAATTTCCGGCTTCAATTGTGCGTCTTCGCCCAGATGTTGCAGCGGCAGAACAGAATCTAATCGCCGAAAATGCCTTAGTTGGCGCAGCAGTGGCGGAATTATATCCCAATATCAGCCTTAGCGGGCTGTGGGGATATGCTTCACAAGGAGGAAGTAAGCTTATTCGTTCAAGCAGTCAGACTTATAATTACGCGCCGCTGATAAGTTTGCCGCTGTTAGAT
>CADBMG010000037.1 GCA_902795745.1 uncultured Pseudomonadota bacterium | reverse complement strand
CAAGCAATGAAAGATGACTTTAGTTGGTCAAATCCTGACTGTGGCTCAGTTTACAAGTATTTTAAATTATTCATGACCGGTTCTATCTAGGCGATAAACATAAAATGTTTCATATTCTGAACCAAATGAAACAGTTCTGTCTGGTTTAATATTAGGAAAGACAAACCTATTCACATATATCAAAGCTTCTGACTTTAATGATGGCAGTAAATTATCACCGCATTTACGCATTTCATCGGGCAACAAAAAACAGAACAATAAATCAGCACTTGCCAAGTTTGCTTCATAAAAATCCTGTCGTACAATTTGCAAATTAGTCAAATGCCGCGTTCTAAATTTACTAACATAATACGGTAGAAAACTAAGTTCATAGCCGACGAACCGATGATGCGGAAATTGTCTAGCAAGTGGCAACAGCAATGTTCCCCAACCGCTACCCAAATCTACTATTTCCAAACCTGATTTATTACTTAAATATTCTGCCGCATCTTGCAGCATTTTATTTTTAACTTTTCCTGATGACGGAACAGGAGGAGAATAGCGCATAAAACGACCTACGATAATTAAATACGTACCTATAATGCCTAGAATTATAACAATCAGAGTTCCAACCGCAGCCAATAACAATGCTATGTAGATAATCCAAAGAGACATTTTATCCTCGATTAAAATAACAGTCCGCCGAGCATTCCACCAACTACACCGCAGACATAAAGAACGCAAAGTATTTTTATATTCTGCTTTATATTTTTATTAACTCTAAATAAAATCAACAGTCCAACACCGGCATTAGCCAATGAGCCGCTCAAAAGTGTACCGATATTAATACAATTTTCTAAATAAAGCTGTGTAAGAATTACTGACGCTGAGCAATTCGGTAACAATCCGAACAAAGCGCTCAGCAATTCACTAAGTATCGGTGTTTGCAAATAAGCTGTTAATGCCGAGGGATGCACAAAAGCAAACAATATGTTTAAGACTAAAGTAAAGACAAATATGAACAGCGTTATTCGTACAGAATGGTATAATGCTGGTCTCCACACACTGTTTTCACAGTGACAATGTTCATTTTCACATAACTGCTCAATATTAACCTCAGGTATATTGTGTTTTTGACGCCATAAATAATCAGTGACATAACCGAAAAATATTCCGCACATAAACTTATAGCCCAAAATCTTAATAATCAACTGTGGAGATGCGGCACTGGAAATCATAATTGGCAATAACTCATCTGATGTTGATAAAAAAATTGCCATAAGCGTACCGATACTGATTAAACGTGCTGCATAAAAATTGGCAGCCACAACAGAGAATCCGCATTGCGGCAAAACTCCACATAAACTACCGACGAACGGTCCACCGCGATTGGCTTTTTTTATTAATTCCGCGGTTTTATCTGACATTTTTTGCTCTAAATATTCCAAAAATAAATACGTAACAAATAAAAAAGGAAACAATTTCAAGTTATCCGTAATCGTATCTATCAATATTTCATAGATTTTCATCTTATTCCTCTGAAAAAATCGGCAATTTTTCGCATTATTACAACAAATAAAAACAAATGTCAAAAAATATATATATAATAAAATCCCGAAAATTGCCTCAGCAATTCTCGGGATTTTATTTTACGGATTACGGCGCATCCAATACTCGACAGCTTGCAAATACTCTATACAGCGGTCGAGATCAACATACCCCTCGGAACATTTCAGTTTGCATTCGGCGTCAATGGTAATTCCAGCGTAACTGTGTCGTTTGCTCTCCAAACGAGCAATTTCATCCAACACGGTCTCGACATTGTGCGGTCCGATGCCTCCAGCATAGCCTTGTACCCAATCCTTGTAAACAACAGGCTTGCGTTTAGCTGGAGCAATTCCCTCACCGTGAGAATCATCGAACAGTAGATCAATGCCTACGGCAAAGCCACGGCTTAAATCGCGGATTTGTTCGATAATCTCCGCATTAGCATCATTGTAGCTGAGAATGAATCTCCTTGTGCTATAATTCTGCATTAACTGAAACATTCTATAGATGTCGGGAGTCCTGTCGCGTCCAACTTTGAAATTGAGTTGAATACGACCGAAGAACGGATTGCCTAGACAGTTGCGTAATGACAACAACTGTTGCAATTCGGGTACGAGGTACCCTTGCCCAAACTCTTCAACCCACGAAGGATTGATGTGTAATGCAGCATTGACCGCTTGGTGCTGATAATTGGCCTGCACAACTAACCCATGCAACCAATTATAGCGGCGTGAGCCGAAGTTACACTTGTTCTCGTTAACCTGTACGCCAATTTCGGCAAACCGATAGCGTGCCATAATTTCCAATAATTTTCTGATGTCGGTCATCTCATTGACGCCTGACATCGTTGCTTTTAATAAATTCATACTCAAATATTTAAATGATTAATTTTTGTCATAAAATAACTCTTTTTGTACATATTGTCAATCTATTTTTCACAATAGAGGATTTTTTTGAGTATTTTTCGTTGTATTAACCTGCAAATGTGTTACAATCACTGCCATAAGGAGAAGAAAAAATGACAAGAACTGTGGTTTTGATGATTGCTTTAATGCTGATATTTATGTGGTTTGGACAACTAATCGGCGGCACACTAGGTATGCAAACAGCATTTTTAATTGCTTGCGCTATGAACTTTTTCAGTTACTTTTTCAGTGATAAATTAGTTTTGGCGCATTATAAAGCAGAGGAGGTTACTTCGGCAACCGAACCACAATTGTATATGATTGTGGCAAAATTAGCCCAAAGGGCTAATCTGCCAATGCCGAAAGTTTATATTATTCCAGAACAGGTTCCGAATGCGTTTGCTACCGGACGCAACCATAATCATGCAGCCGTAGCAGCCACGCAAGGACTTCTGCAACTTTTAACTCCCCAAGAAATTGAAGGAGTTTTAGCTCACGAAATGAGCCACATCCGCCACTATGATATTCTCATCGGTTCGGTTGCTTCTGTTTTTGCCGGAGCAATTGCGATGCTTGGCAATGCTGCACGTTTGGCTGGAGGCGGAAGTGCTAACGAAAACGACCGCTCACGCTCAAATCCACTTTTTATCTTAATCGGAGCTATTGTTATGCCTCTAGCCGCCAGTATTATCCAAATGGCAATATCTCGTACTAGAGAGTATAAAGCTGACGCTGGCGCCGCACATTTAACCGAGCATCCGGAATGGCTGATGTCCGCCTTACAAAAGCTTGATAATTATGCCAAAAATTATCAAATGACACATGCTAATGCACAAACGGCGCATATGTTCATTATCAATCCATTCAGTGGTTTATCGCGGCAATTTTCAAATTTATTCAGCACTCATCCCAGCACTAAAGATCGTATCGCTAAATTGGCGGAAATTCAAAAACAACTGCGTTAAAGGTAGATGATGAACGAGCAATTTTCACGTGTCGAATTGATACTTGGTGATAAAGCGATTGCAAAATTGCAACGTTCGCGTGTCGCAATTTTTGGCTTAGGCGGAGTCGGTGGGTATGTGGTTGAGGCTTTGGCTCGTTCGGGAGTTGGAGCTCTTGATTTAATTGATAACGATGTTATATGTATTTCAAATCTAAATCGACAGATATTGGCAACACATAAAACAATCGGTCATTATAAGACAGATGTTGCCGCACAAAGAGTGGCGGAAATTAATCCGGATTGCAAAGTTACCACTTATCAGACTTTCTTTCTGCCGGAGAATAGTACAGACTTTGATTTTTCTAAATATGATTACGTTGTTGATGCTATTGATACCGTCAGTGGTAAAATAGGTTTGGTAATGGCGGCACAAAGTGTTGGTGTACCTATTATCAGTGCTATGGGAGCGGGCAATAAAATAAATGCAACAGCTTTTGAAGTGACTGATATTTATCAAACCTCCGTTTGTCCGCTGGCTCATATTATGCGAAAAGAATTACGTAAGCGAGGAGTAGAACATTTAAAGGTGGTATATTCGCGCGAAAAACCGCTTAATACGGTGCAAAATAATGATAATCAATTAAAAAAACGTAGTATTCCCGGTTCAACATCATTTGTACCTCCGGTCGTAGGATTAATCATTGCCGGAGAAGTAATCAAAGACTTAATTGCTTAAAAAACAAAAGGAGCTTCATTAAAGAAACTCCTTTTGCTTTTTTCATCATGCTGAAAAGCGGGTTTTACCAGCTACATCAGCACTACATAAATTATAAGTCCAAGCAGAGCTATAAAAAAGCTAAACCTGAACCATTTGGGGTACATTCCGGACTCAAGTACGTAACCGGATATGATGAATAAGGTAAATCCCTCTCCAACATATCTCAGGTTGAAGAGACCGTTCGCTCCCCATGCAATTCCCGCACAAAGAACGAATACTCCCAACCCATTGGCAAATCCCTGACTACGGATACCCATAACTAACAATACTAGGAACAACCCGCACCAGCGGATAAGTTCCCAAAACACAAGAATATCCATAATTATTATTTTTTCTCACTCTTAT
>CADBMG010000036.1 GCA_902795745.1 uncultured Pseudomonadota bacterium | reverse complement strand
TGCAAAAATCATTGCACACCCATTCCGTTAATGTTTATCGCAATTTGAGCCCATGGCAAAAAGCACAAATTGCCCGACACCCCGAGCGTCCGCATTGTATGGACTATATCCGCGAACTGATAACCGATTTTGTGCCTCTCGCCGGCGATCGCCGCTTTGCCGATGACGCTGCCATGGTTGGAGGAATTGGCTTTTTCGAGAAAAAACCGGTAGTCGTAATCGGACAAGAAAAAGGTCATGATTTGGATTCTCGCATTAAATACAATTTCGGCATGGCAAGACCGGAAGGTTATCGTAAGGCTCAGCGTCTGATGGATATGGCTGAAAAGTTCAAACTGCCGGTAATTGCATTTGTTGATACTGCCGGTGCATACCCCGGTGTTGATGCCGAAGAGCGCGGTCAAGCCGAAGCCAGTGCCGCATCCATTGAAAAATGTCTGCAAATAAAAACTCCTATTGTTGCTACCATTATCGGCGAAGGCGGCTCCGGCGGAGCCATTGCCATTGCCACAGCAGATAGAGTTTTAATGTTGGAACACTCAATTTATTCTGTCATTTCTCCTGAGGGATGTGCCTCTATTTTGTGGCGTTCTGCGGAAAAAACCAAAGAAGCGACCGAAGCTCTGCGTTTGACCGCTCAAGATTTGAAAAAATTCGGCATTATCGATGAAATTGTGGCTGAACCTTTGGGAGGAGCTCATCGCAACCGTGAACAGGCTTACGAAAATTTACGCATTGCTTTGCGCAAAAATTTGCAAGATTTGATGTCACAAAATTATGATAAACTGAAAAAAAATCGCACTGAAAAATTTATGAAAATCGGTTCTCAGTTTTTGGTAGAAGAAAAAAAGAATAAAAAATAAAAACAGCATGACGTAAAAAATTCATGCTCCGAATTGTTTTGCTGCATTTACGCTTCATCTTTTAATCTTGTCAAACTTGAAAAAATATGTTTTAATATACAACAAGCAAGGAGAAAAAGATGCGTAAGATGATAGATATAGATTTCGGTTCTTCCCGCTACAACGAACTTGTAGAGCTGCGCTATAAAATTTTACTTGAACCGTTAGGCTTAAAATTTCTTGATTCGTTTCGTCCGGAAGAGGCAAAATATTTGCATATCGGTTGTATAGAATCACTTGATGGTAAATTAGTCGGAGGCTTAATTTTAGCACCGCTTGATGATGAATGTGTTCGCCTGATGCAAGTGGCCGTAGATACCCTTTATCAAGGAGAAGGCATCGGTCGCGAGTTGGTAAAATACGCTGAAAAGCGTGCTAAATCGGTAGGTTATTCAAAAATTGTTATGCATGCCATGCTCTCAGTTGTCAGTTTTTATGAAAAATTAGGCTATCACTCAGAAGGCGATGTGTTTGAGGAACAAGGTATAACATTCTTGAAAATGGTCAAACAATTATAAAAATCGGAGATACTGTACTAATGACGGAAGATGAACGATTTGACATTTTATCTAAAAGCTTCAAAGTTGCCAGCACTCCTCATAAAGAAGGAGACGAGGCAGCTTGGTCGTTATTAACAAACCGTCAGCACGAAATCATGGATGCCGAGGTAAGTAAAGAGAAAAAAGTTGAAGCTCTTAATTACCTGCTGAATGAAATTGATCGTATTTTTCCGCAATCCCATAAATTCTATTGCCAAATATTACAACAATGCCTGCAACTAACCCAAACAAAAGAGCCTTGGATTTTGGAATTTATTGCCAAACAGGCATATATGCACAAACGTTACGCCGATATTTCCGATTACGGTAAAATCATCCATGACGCCGGCAAAAAATATGAAACCTTACAAAAACTTGATCCGGAAAATATTGAACATTTTCCTAAATATTTGGCTGATATAAAAACAGCATATAAAAAGTATATCAATAATCAAAAGAAGAATTATGAAAGAGAGATACGTGAAGAAAGATTGCGAGAAATAGATTTTTACCTGAACGAAGTTACGAGCGATTCGTTAGAAAAGTTGCATTTGATTGATGAAGCATTGGAATTATTACAGGAAAAATATTTTGTAAATGTAAAAGATAATAAAAAAGACAATAAAGAAGATGAAATTAAATATAATCGTACCTTAATTAACGATATCAAGGAAAATTATTATTGTAAACATGCGGAGCAGATTTGCCGTGAAGAATTGTTTGATGAAGATACTGCAAAATATTATGAGCAGGATTTAGGTTTTTATAAATATGAGAAAAACGCTGACCAAGCCTTTTTGCATACAAAAGAGGGAAATACCGAAGAAAACAAACGTAAATATATGAAAAAATATCATTCGGGAACACCTTTTGCCGAGGCAAAATCAATCATAATAAGAAGGAAAAAAATGCCTGTAGTCTTTAACGAAAAAATAAATGCGGCAACATTGCTCAAGAAGCGGGCGAAGGGGTGTTGCAGGAGTACGTAAACCAAGGTCGCACCATCTGTCACCCCGAAAGATAGCCTGATAATTTTATTCAATGATTCCACAGGCAATTCT
>CADBMG010000035.1 GCA_902795745.1 uncultured Pseudomonadota bacterium | reverse complement strand
GAAACTACCCAAAAATTGCAGATGCCGCGGATTAATCGTCCGATTAAAATAGTAAGCAGCAACTATATGGAGATAGATGCCGCAACAAGACGCAATTTAGAGTTGGCGGAGGGAGCAAAGGGAACAACTTTATTTTCGGTAATTGACCGTACTGTTTCTGGAGCTGGTGCAAGAATGTTGCATTCTCGGTTAATGAATCCGCTGCTTGATGTAGCTAAAATAAACGATAGACTTGATGTTGTAGAATTTTTTATTAATCATGCTGATGCTCGGGAAAGTGTTAGAGATATATTAAAATGTTGTCCGGATATGGAGCGAGCCATAGCACGTCTGGGGGTGGGTCGTGGTGGTCCACGTGATTTGAAAGCTATTCTGATTACCTTATGTCAAATGCCTTCTGTTCGTATGAGTATTGAAACATTTAAGCGTACGGAGGTCGTTGATGAAAATGTTCCGACGGCAGTCAATAATATTTTGAAAAATTTCGGTATGCATCAACAATTAATAACAACACTTTCTAATGCACTTAAAGAAGTTGACGATGAAGGAAAGGAGTATGTTTTACCATTGTTGGCGCGTGATGGTGGATTTATTAAACGAGGATTTAGTGCCGAATACGACGGTATATGTGATTTGCGCGATCGAGGCAGTGAACATATTCTCGGATTGCAAAAACAATACGTGCAACAGACCGGAATTGAAAAACTTAAAGTAAAATATAATAGTGTAATAGGTTATTTTATTGAAGTTCCTAACCAATTTGTGACGCCTCTTTTAGAAAATCCGCAATTTATTCATCGACAATCGGTTTTGAATGCTACACGTTTTACCACCGTTGAACTTACTGAGTTGGAAAATGCTTGTCGCAGTGCAACGGACAGAGCATTGGCAATGGAGATTAAATTATACGAGGGATTGGTTCGTGATGTTTTGACTTCTGCGGAAGATATTATTCGTTCGGCCAACGCTTTGGCTGAGCTTGATGTGGCATCGGCAATGGCTGACTTAGCAACAGAACGCAACTATTGTCGTCCGGTTTTAGACAATAGTTTGTTGTTTGAAGTTACAGAGGGACGGCATCCTGTGGTGGAGGCAGCCCTGCAACATGATAACAGTGGTTTGTTTGTCGGTAACAATTGTTCGTTAAATGTAGAAAATAACCGTTTATGGTTGATTACCGGTCCGAATATGGCGGGAAAATCTACATTTTTGCGGCAAAATGCCATTATTGCCATCATGGCGCAAATGGGAATATATGTTCCGGCAAAATCGGCTCATATAGGCCTTGTTAATAAGGTATTTTCTCGTGTTGGAGCATCTGATGATTTATCGCGGGGACGCTCAACATTTATGGTTGAAATGTTGGAAACCGCTTCAATTTTAAATCGTGCCGATGAACATTCATTTGTTATTTTAGATGAGATAGGTCGAGGTACGGCAACTTTTGACGGCTTATCAATTGCTTGGGCTGTGGCGGAATATTTGCATAATGTTAATCGTTGTCGGGCTTTGTTCGCCACCCATTATCACGAGTTGGTTAACTTGGCGGATCGCTTGCCGGCAATGTCTTTGCATTGCATGAAAATAAAGGAATTTGACAATCAGGTTGTATTTTTACATGAAGTAATTAAGGGGGCTGCAGATCGTTCTTATGGCATACATGTGGCTTCGCTTGCCGGTTTACCGCCTGAGGTTTTAAAACGTGCAGATCAGGTCTTGAAACGTTTGGAAAAAGAAAATCGGCAAAACAATGCCCTTGATTTGGCCAACGAATTACCATTGTTTGATTATACATCTCCGGTTTTGGAAGTAACTAAGCCATCGGCAGTGGAAGATGCCCTTAAAGAGATAAATCCGGATAATTTATCGGCACGTGAGGCATTGGCAAAATTATACGAACTTAAAGAGCTTATGGAGGAAAATTAAGATGAAAACGGAAGAATATTTTGAAAATTACGGTATTTATGTTGATTCTGTTACGTCTGAAACCGCAAAAGACGACGCTTTGTTTGAGAAACATTTGCGTGAATTGTCAACATTATTGCATGGTAATTACGCACGTTTAGATCATGCAATAACCGGTTTAACCGGTGAAGCCGGAGAGGTTGCCGATGTTTGGAAAAAAGTCAAATATATGGGGCTGGAATATAATAGTGAAACGAGAGATAAAATGATAAAAGAACTAGGCGATGTATGTTGGTATTTGATGAGTGCTGCAACAGCCTTAGATATTCCGCTTGATGAGATTATCAATAAAAATATTGAAAAGTTGAAAGCGCGGCATCCTCATGGATTTTCTCCAGAATATATGAAGCAAAAAAAAGGCGCATAAATGTCTGAAATTGTCGGAGTTTTGCTTTGTTTACCGTTCGATAAGCCGTTTGATTACCAAACTGATACGGAGTTGCGTATTGGTCAATTGGTCGAAGTTCCGTTTGGTAAAGATAAACAAGTTGGGATGGTTTATCGTTTGCAACAAACTGCCGATATTTCAAAGGAAAAAATTAAGAAAATAATTAAAGTATTTGATTTTACGCCAATTTCTGAAAATATGATAAAGTTCATTGAGTGGGTAGCTGCTTATAATATGGCACCGCTCGGTTCTGTTTTGAAAATGGTTCTAAGCGTTCGAACTGTTTTTGAACCGTCACCAATGACTGTTTTATATACGCTTTCCGGCAAAACTTTAGCAGAGGCAAAGTTAAAAAACTCTGATGCCAGATGGCGAGTTATGGATTTGTTAAGTCATGCTCCGTATACAAGAGCGGAAATATCTGCCGGATCGGGGGTTAGCGATAGTGTTATCAAAACTCTGATAGATACCGAAGTTTTACAGCCTATATATATTGAAAATAAGCGTGAATTTTTGGAGCCTGTTGGAGATTTCAGTAAGGTAGATTTAACACCGGAACAAGAGAAGGCTGCCGATATTCTATGCGGCAAAATAGGGAATGGGTTTTCTGTAACTTTATTGGACGGTGTCACCGGTTCCGGTAAAACAGAGGTATATTTTGAAGCGGTGGCAGCGGCGTTGGCGCAAAATAAGCAGGTTTTGATTTTAGTACCGGAAATATCGCTTACATCACAATGGTTAGAGCGTTTTCAAAAACGTTTTGGTGTACGACCGGCTAATTGGCATTCCGGACTGAGCGTTAAAGAACGTACGGATACTTGGAAAGCAATCAGCGACGGGCGCGTAAAAGTTATTGTCGGAGCCCGTTCGGCATTGTTTTTGCCTTATACAAACTTAGGTTTGATTGTGATAGATGAAAGTCATGATCATTCTTTTAAGCAAGAAGATGCGGTTAATTATCAAGGACGCGACATGGCAATTGTCAGGGCAAAGATTGAGCATTTACCGGTCATTTTATCAACGGCAACTGCTGATTTGGAGACTATTGTAAATGTTGAAGAAGGCAAATATGACTGTGTGAAACTTAAGAGCCGCTATGCAAATGCCGAGCTTCCGGAAGTAAAAATTATTGATTTGAGAAAAGATAAGCCGCAAAAAGGGCAGTGGGGTACGTCTTGGTTAGCTCCGAGCTTGGTCACAGCATTAGAAGATAATTTAGCAAAAGGTGAACAATCAGTATTGTTTTTGAATAGACGCGGCTATGCTCCGCTTCTTATCTGCCGAGATTGCGGGCATCGCATGCAGTGTCCCAGTTGCAGTGCGTGGTTGACCGAACATAAAGCGCAAATGCGTCTGATGTGTCATCATTGCGGATATATTGACGATATTCCGAATGAATGTCCGCATTGCGGTTCAAAAGAAGGATTGACGGCATGTGGGCCGGGGGTTGAACGTGTGGCAGAAGAGGCTGCAATGCGTTTTCCTTATGCTAAAATTGAGATTTTATCAAGTGACAGTGCCGGTTCGTTTGCCGCGGTTTCGGAAGTTATTGCCAAAATGCAACGCCGCGAAATTGATATTTTGGTCGGCACGCAGATAATAGCTAAAGGTCATCACTTTCCGGATTTGACACTGGTAGGAATTGTTGATGCTGATTTAGGATTAATGGGAAGTGATTTACGGGCTTCTGAACAGACATATCAATTACTGAGTCAGGTAGCAGGACGGGCAGGGCGAGGTGAAAAAAAAGGTACGGTTATGGTACAGACACTCTATCCGGAAAATAATGTCCTTAAAGCATTACTAAACGGCGACCGCTCGCAGTTTTTGGAGTTAGAAAAAGAGAGCAGACGTTTGCTTAAATATCCGCCTTTCGGCAAATTAGCGGCGTTGATAATTTCAGGAGCCGACCAAAGGCAAACGGCACAAGTAGCTGCGGCATTCGGTAAAACGGCTCCACATAATGATTATATTGAGGTTTTGGGACCTGCTCCGGCTCCATTGTTCTTATTAAGAGACAAATATCGCTTTCGATTGATGTTGAAAACAGCGCGTTCTATAAATATTCAAAAGGTGATAGAGCAATGGTTGCAAATGGTAAAAGTGCCGTCAACCGTTAGGGTAGAAGTTGATATAGATCCATATTCTTTCATGTAGCGTTTTTTCATAAGATATTTTTTTATTTTTACCACAATTTAACCTCTGCTCCTTATATTAGAATGTACAAGGAGAAAAAAATGGTTATAGTCGCTCCCAGTTTGTTAGCAGCCGATTCCGGTTATTTGGCAGAGCAGGTGGCTTTGGTGGAAAAAGCCGGTGCCGAGTGGTTGCATTTTGATATTATGGATGGACATTTTGTTCCTAATTTGAGCTTTGGCTCGCATATTGTGCAGCAAATGCGTCCGCGTAGTAAAATGTTTTTTGACGTGCATTTAATGGTGGAAAATCCATTTGATTTTTTGCCGATGTTTGCTGATTACGGAGCAGATTTAATAACTGTTCATGTCGAGGCAACACCTGATTTGGATGAAGTTTTTACTTATTTACATAATCATAAAATAAAAATCGGTCTTTCGCTGAAACCGTCAACATCTGCGACAGAAATAGAGCCGTATCTAGATATGATTGATAATATTTTAATTATGACTGTTAATCCCGGCTTCGGCGGACAAAAATTTATGTCTGATCAGTTAAATAAAATTGCGCAAATTAAACAAATGATTGGTTTTCGTGATATTACTATTGAGGTTGATGGTGGTATTAATTTGCAAACAGGGGCAGAGTGTGTGAAGGTCGGTGCTGATGTTTTGGTTGCCGGCAGTGCTATTTTTAAGGCGGAAAGTCCGGAGCAATATATTAAACAATTGCAATGTTTGGGAGAAAAATAATGGCGACGATTATGATTGTGGAAGATGAACAGGCAATTGCTTTGTTGCTCAAATATAATTTGGAGAAAAACGGATATCAGACCATTACGGTTTCGCATGGCAATCGCGTGTTGGCATCGGTAGAAAAAAATCTGCCGTCGTTGATTTTGCTTGATTGGATGTTACCGGAGATTTCAGGTTTGGAATTATGTAAGATTATTCGTAATAATCCGGAATTAAAAAATATTCCGATTATTATGCTTACAGCTAAAGGGCAGGAGGAAGATAAGGTTATCGGTCTTTCTGCCGGAGCCGATGATTATGTAACCAAACCGTTTTCGGTACCTGAACTATTGGCAAGAATTAAGACGAATCTGCGCCGTGTCAGTTCTACAACAGCTCCGGTCAAAAGGGAGTACGTGTTTCAGGACATCACCTTAAATACGGTTGAAAAAAAGGTGTTTCGTGGGGAAAATTATGTACGTGTGGGACCGACAGAATTTCGGATTTTGCATTTGTTGATTGCGAATCCGCGGCAAGTGTTCAGTCGCAAGGATTTGTTGAAAGAAATATGGGGCAATAGCATTTATGTTGAAGCAAGAACGGTAGATGTGCATATTCGGCGTTTGCGCAAGGTTTTGAATGAGTTTGGACCGGATTATATACGTACAATTCGTGCCACAGGATATTCACTTGATGACCATGAAGTTGAGGAAAATCAAGAAAATAGTGCCTTATAATTAAAATTTTGATAATTTTTGTATATTTTTCTTGACAAATATACAGATAATGGATATCTTAAAAGTATGCAGTAATTATTAACTAATTTTTTAAATATGGCAAAGAAAGAAAAAGAAGAGCGCAAAGAGGTTCTCGCTCTTATCAAACAGAGCCTCTACGACGGTGATTGGGTCAACAGTAACGAACTGCAGGTATTGGGAGAGAAGACCTTTGTTCGTGATATTGTTGCTGTTGACTTCTCGGGGCAGTGTATGAATGATTTAATCGGTTGCCTAGAAGATGTTTTCGGCGTCAGTCTTGAGGATGATAAGATTAAATCATCCGAGACACTTGGAGACATTGTCTCCGTTGTAGTACAGCAAGTATCTCTTGCTTAAAAAAACAAAATCCCTGCCTTGGCTGTTGCCACGCAGGGATTTTGTTTAAGCTAAAAGAGTTAAGCTATTTTGATACCGTTTACAAATCTTCAACGCCATACGGTGTAAAATTGTATCATGTACCGCTTTGGCGGCCATATAAATTTTATTGATGTCTAAAAGTGATTTAGTTACCCCAGCGATTTACGATGACTGGCGAAAAATTGTTCTAAATCAATCTCGTCTTGTGTTTTTTCTGTCGGTTTGCCGTTTAAAATCTCTAAATCCGCCAATTCCGAAGCCAACTCATCATTGAAAATTTTATCCAAATTAGGTTCGTTTTTCTTGTTTTGAGTTGTTGGTTCTATTGCAGAAATATCCATTGATGCATCAACAGAAGTTCCGAACGGATTGTCTGCTCCTAAATCAATTGTGTGATGCTCAGGTTCAAAGAACGGTTCTTTAATGTTATTTTCTGTAGATATAGTAGGAGTTCCGAAAGGATTATCCGCACCTAAATCAGTCTCTTCAGTTACAATCTCTGGCTGATTTTTTGCTATATCATTTTCTTCTGGTGTTGTACTGAATTGATTATCCGCACCTAAATCGATATCCTTCGTCACAATTTCCGGCATGGCTTCCGCTTCAATGGTAGGAGGTGTAGGTTGTTCTTCCGCAATTTGATTTACTACCGTTAAGTCATCTGTTTCTCCAGACGTATCTAAAAAATGTTCCAACGGTTCATCAGTATAATTTTCATCTGTTGTGTTAAGTGATATATCTTCAACAATTTCCGGTATGGCCGATATTTCTTCCTTTGTATCCGGCGCAACATTTTTGTCTTCCGATTGTGCGTAATCAATTACCGATTCCGGATAGTTGGCTTCTTCGGTTAATTGCGGATATTCATTAGTCGGCGTTTGAGTCTTTGCTTGTGGTGTGGAAAATTGCGATAAGGCATGTGATTGTTGTTCTACCGTGGTTTGCAGTTGCGTTATCAATCCTTGCAATTGAGCCATGTTTAATCCGATTTTATCGAATTTTTCTACCACATTGGCATCATTTTTTTCCATTTTAGCTAAATTATCGAGCTTTTCCGTTAACTCCTGAAATCCAGATGTAAGACTCTGTTGATGATCGGCATTGGCTGTTTTTAACTGATTGACGAAAGTTTCAAATTTCTTATTATCTACGCTGTTTTTAGCTTTGACAGAAGGTATTTCTCCCGCTAAATTGCTATAAAATAACTGATCTTCCACATTTTTCATCCACATGTCACCGATAATTGTGACAACTCCCCATGTAATGAGAGCTCCAATTAATAAAATCATACTGACAATAGCTGCGGTATGACTTCCCTCTAAACCGGTTTGTTCGTAATTTGCGCTGAAAAATAAGTACGCTACCAAAACTGCGCCGGCAATTGCGGCACATAGCAATCTCATCAAACTAACGGCGAATCGCATTTCTGCCTCCATAATTTTTATCACATGTCATAAAGTATATGCTTGCAAAATCAAATTGCAAGCAGAACCATCAGCTTATCCGCCTGTTTTATTATTAAAAATAAGCAAAAATTTAATCCATTTCAGCCAAGCGTTCGGCTTGATCTTCCATGACCAAAGCATCAATAATTTCACCCAAAGCTTCACCGGCGACTACTTCATCGAGTTTGTAAAGCGTCAGGTTGATGCGATGATCGGTAACTCGTCCTTGCGGGTAATTATAGGTACGTATGCGTTCACTACGATCGCCGCTACCTACTTGTAATTTGCGCTTTTCCGAGTAGCTGGCATCAATCTTTGCCTTTTGTTCGTCATATAGTTTAGCCCGCAAGTGGTTCATTGCTTTTTCTTTGTTTTTAAATTGCGAGCGGTCATCTTGGCATTGTACCACTATACCGGTCGGAATATGGGTAATACGAACAGCAGATTCCGTACGGTTAACGTGCTGACCACCGGCTCCAGAAGCGCGGTATACGTCAATTTTTAAGTCTGCCGGATTGATGTACATGTCAACTTCCTCAATTTCCGGCAAAACGGCAACTGTTGCCGCTGACGTGTGTACACGTCCTTGCGATTCTGTTACCGGAACGCGTTGAACACGGTGTGCACCGGATTCAAATTTGAGCTTGGCGAACACGTCTTTGCCGGTAATTTTTGCTGAGGCTTCTTTATAACCGCCGATACCATTTTCATTGGCATCTAACATTTCAAAACGCCAACCTTGCTTTTGAGCATAACGTTGATACATTTCAAACAGTACCGCGGCAAATAGAGCGGCCTCATCACCACCTGTTCCGGCACGAACTTCCAAAATAGCATTTTTTTCATCATCGGCATCTTTAGGTAACAGGAGTACACGTATTTCTTTTTCTAATTGCGGAAGTTTTTCTTTGGTTTCATAATATTCCGCTTCTGCCATTTCTCGCATTTCTTTATCGAGCTCATCATCAGCCATCATAGCTTCATCATCACGCATAGTCTGCAATGTTC
The DNA here is from genome assembly GCA_902795745.1 of uncultured Pseudomonadota bacterium. GTDB lineage: Bacteria > Pseudomonadota > Alphaproteobacteria > RF32 > CAG-239 > RUG410. Next base: position 1,776 of record CADBMG010000035.1, on the reverse strand, counting down.
GATTATAGTTTTGGATTGCCGCCACAACCGGTTCCAATACGGCCAGTTCTTTGTTTAGCTTAACCAATTCATCTGACGATATGTTAGAAGTGAGAATAGATTGAACTTCTTCATAGCGGTTGACGACATTTGCAAGTTTTTCTTCAAAATTCATTATTTTAATTCCTCAATTAATTTATCTAAGGATATTTGCTTTTGTTCACCGCTATCCAAATCTTTTAGTGTAACCATGTTATCAGCAAGCTCGTCAGAACCTATAATTACAGCTTTGCAAGCATTTACTTTATTTGCTTTTATCATACGCTTTTTCATATTACCGCTGTAACTTTGTTCAACGCAAAAGCCTGCTAAGCGTAATTTATGAGATATGCGCAAAGCATAATCCTGAGTGTCGTCACCTACCGGAATTACTGCAATAGGTCTTGGCAAATCGGTATTTTGTTCCAAAAGCATTGCCAGACGTTCAACTCCGCATGCCCAGCCAATGCCGGCAACATTGCCTCCGCCCATTTGTTCAACCAAACCGTTATAGCGACCTCCGGCTAATACCGTTCCTTGTGCTCCGAGCTTATCGGTAGTCAACTCAAAAACGGTATGCGAGTAATAATCCAGCCCTCTTACTAAGCGATCATTAACACGATATTTTATTCCAAGATTGTCAAGTCCTCGTAGTACTGCAGAGAAAAATGCTTGAGATGCTTCATTAAGGCTATCGGCATATCGAGGAGCATTTTCAATTACTGCTTTATCGCATTCTTCTTTGGAATCCAATATACGCAGAGGATTACGTTCTAAGCGATTTTTGCTGTCTTCCGAAAGCTCATCGAAATGCTTTTTCAAATAGGTTACCAGCTTTTCGCGATAAGCGTTACGACTTATATCATCACCCAAAGAATTTATTTCTACCGTTACTTGACCATTTAGTCCGAGTTTTTCCAAAAACTCATAAGCCATTGCAATAACTTCAATATCAGCTTGCGGCGTATCAGCGCCCAATAGTTCAATTCCGAATTGTGTAAATTGACGCTGACGACCTTTTTGTGGACGCTCATAGCGGAACATCGGACCATGGTAATAAAATTTAACCGGCAGATTTTGTTGCATACCGTTGGAAACAAAAGAACGTACCACACCGGCAGTTCCTTCCGGACGCAAAGTTAAGCTTTCGCCCCCTTTATCGTTGAAACAATACATTTCTTTTGTGACAATATCTGAGGTATCGCCTAAATTACGTGCAAAAACTTCTGTGAATTCGAAAATAGGAGTTTCAATTTCTTCAAAACCGTATTTTTCAACTACATTGGACGCAGTTGCAATTACTTTTTTCATTTTTCTTTTAGCGTCACCGAACAAATCGTAGGTGCCGCGGACATTCTGTATTCTCGCCATTATTCTGCCTCGGAATCTTTTTTAATAAAATTAATCAAAGCTACATTTTTTCGGCGTATAGCCGTAACAACCTTAATTTCCTTACCATCGGCAAAAAATTTTACATTATTATGGCGACCGACAGTAACGGTTGTATTAGCTACATCGTCAATTTTATACTCAAAACCTTTACGCAAAGTTCTGCTCAAAACTGTTTTACCATTTACTTTTACTTCCACCCAAGATGGACCGGTCAATACCATTTTAACTACCTGAGGAGTGTTAATTTTGTTGTCTTCCTCAGTCTTATTCTCGGTAATTTCTTTCGATTTATCCTCTGTTTTAGGATTTTCAGTTGTCGCAGATGTTTCTTCATCATTTTGTAACGGAGATATTTCTTTTGCTTCT